>JAGQOG010000224.1 GCA_020427695.1 Phycisphaerales bacterium | reverse complement strand
TGTCGAACACGGCCAGGGAGATCCAGTAGTCCACGTTGGCGTACTGCAACACGTTGGCACGAACCCGCGCTCGAAGTCGGTTCTCGGTGTCGAGCGACAGCGTGCAGTTCTCGAGCGTGACGAGGACAATCCGGTTGCCGTCGTGGACAACGGGTGCCGACTGAGCGACGAGCGGGAATTCGCGATTGAGCGACACCTCGATCAGGCCCGTGGGGGCATGAGGGAGCGGCTCGTCCGCGTGCAGACGACGATCGAGAAGCGGCAGGATGGCCGTCGAAGCGCCGAAGACGGTGAGGGCGTGACGCCGATTCATGCGGCTCTCCATTCCGAAGCGCCTCGCCGGCGCTGTGGACGCGCGGGGTCGATCGGCCATTCGTCGCGGGGAGTCGTCGCGATCGCCGGCCGAGCGATTCTACGCCAGGAGCGGCAGCGGTCGTGCGGAGCCTGGCCCCGGGGCGTCGATCACGATCGTGCGCATGCCCATCGTCGCCTCGGTCACGACTGCCTCCACGTGTCCGGGACCAACGCCATGCGTCAATCGCCGATCTCGCCGCGTCGCTATTGCATGATCCTCGCCATCACCGCTCGCCCGGTTGACGAGAGACCCCATGGGTCGAGCGCTGCCTCTATGCGGCGCAGGGCGACCGTCGCGTCGAACACCTCGACGCGCTGGGCCGCCGAGAGGTCGTGCCAGGCAGGATGGTCCTGGATCGATCCGTCCCGGTCGCGCTGCCGCCACGCCGAGCAGGCCTGTTCGATCAGATTCCGAGCGTGCGACTCGTCACCGTTCATCGGACGACTCCCAGGGGGAAACCGTGCTTGCGGAGGCACGCCGTCAACGCCAGTCGCGCCCGACGGACATTCTGCACGAACGTGTTCAGCTTCATGCCGATGTTCTCCGCGAGGACACGGTCGCGTTCGACCGCACCGGCGATCCGCGCTTGGATGGCCTGCCTGGGCTTCGTCGGCAGGGCCTCGAGGCACCGCTCGACGGCGGCTCGCAGGGCGCCGTCGGGCGGATCGACCGGTGGCACGGGGGCGGCCGCGTGCTCGTCGAGCATCGCATCGTCCACGAGTTCGGGTCGTCGCCGGCGGACCTCCGTGACGGCGAGGTTCCGGGCAATCCGCACCGCCAGCCGGATGAGTCCGTCGGGCCGGCCGTCCGGAGCGAATCGCGGCGCGACCTGCCAGATGCGAAGAAGCGTCTCCTGGACCACGACCTCCGTGTCGACCCGCGCCGCGAAGCTCGACAGGCTCAGACGCACCCGAGGCTCCGCCGCGGCGACCCACGCGGCAAAGGCGCGTGGGTCGCCGGCGGCAATGCGCTCGAGATGGAGGTCGTGGTCGGTCATGCGGATTGGAGCAGGATCACCAGTCGCGGGCACGTCTCGCGCTGCTCCACGGTGATGCTCGCGAGTGCCTCGGTGCCGACCCGAACGGGAATCCGCTCGATCACGAGCCTGATGCGGAGTCCGGCACCGTACGACCCGCTTCGGGTCGTCGCCGATCGGCGGATCCGCGGCTGCGCCGCCCCGTCCACTTGGACCGAGCGGGGCGCCCAGTTGAGAGGCTCGGCGAGCTCGATCTCGATGACGATCGTTCCCTTGGTGCGCGAGACGATCGTACCGTGGACGATCCGTGACTTCTGCGGCACCGGGCTCGAGGACGGTCCCGATGTGCTGCCCGGCTGACCTTGTCGCGACTTCCTCACCGACCGGACCGACACTGGGAAGGCGACGCGCGAGCGGATTCCGCATCGGATCGTCGGGAGCAGCCCGACAGGATCCATCTTCAGCATGCCGCACCTGCGCAGTCCGAGGCCTTCCGCCGACATCCCGTCGGGCAGCTCCTGCGGAACGACGACGCGCCGGGTCGGGTCCTTCGGATCGACGGTGGTCTCGAGGGAGACGGCGATCCACGATGTGCATCGCGTTGAAATCGAATACGAAAGACCAAGCCCCTCGATCGCCTTGGTGGTGGTCTCGAACTCGGCGGGCAACTGGCCCGTCGCCTCGACCTCCAACTCCTCGACGCGTTCACGGCCGAAGAGTCGGGCGATCGAATCGCGTCCGGTCGCGGGCGCGGAGGCCGGCACGACGACGCGCTGCGTCCACAATCCGTCCGCGGTGCGACCGCGAACCACAAGTTCGCCGCCATCGACGTTCAGGCGAAGGGGGATGAGCGACGGGGCGCCTCCAAGGAGGTCGGGCAGCACCGGTGCCGGCGTCTCGATCAGGGCCGTGCCCTCGACCTGGATACCCACCACCAGCGGGGCCGCGGTGCGGGCGACGATCCGCTGCGTGGCCAGGGCCACATCTCCGTCCGCCACGAGGTGTTCGGCCCCGCCGCCAGCCCGGGCGACTCCAGACGTCAGGGTTCGATTGGTCGCGGATCCGACACCGATTGCGTGCACGCGCGCGCCCGCCTTCGCCGCGACGCGGGCGGCCGCAACGACCTCGGACTCGAACCCGACAAGACCGTCCGTGACCAGGACGATCTGCCGCTGTCGGTCGGGAGCGGTGTGCTTCATGGCCTCCCGCATCCCGGCCGACATCTCGGTGCCGCCCTCGGCTCGAAGCGCCTTCACCCACGCTGTCGCCGCCTGCTTGGAGGCGGCGTCTGCGTTCCGCGGCTCCTCGCACCAGCGGCGCGGCCTCGACGAGAACTCGACCAGATCGAGCGTGTCGTGCTCCTTGAGCGACTCGATGAGACCGGTCACAATGGCCTTGGCCATCCCGAGCGGGCGACCGCTCATCGATCCGCTCGTGTCGATCAGGACGGTCAGATCGCGCGGGATCGCGTTCCGAGCATCGAGGCTGCTCGGCGGGGTCACGGTCAGCAGTCCAAATGCCGCGGCACCGAGCGCCGAGGTGGTTGCGGGGCGGGCCACCTCCAGGCTGACGCCGACGTCCGGCTGGGCCACCGGCCAGCGCACGGCCAGGTCGCGATCGAGTGCCGCTCCCTCCTTGGCGGCGAGCGTGACGATGGCTGCGTCCGTGTCCGTCGTCCGCGCCATCGAAAGGGTGTGCGTCGAGCTCGAAGGCTCGCCTCCAAGCAGGACGTCGCGCACGCGAAGATTCAGGTGCGCTCGCGCCGGTGCACCGTGTTCCAGCACGTCGACGGCGATCCGGTCGATGTCGGGCACGCGGCCTTCCTCGCCCATGTAACGCGGTGCGATCACGGTCGGGAATCGCCACTCCCATGCACCCTCGGCGAGCCACTGGAGCGGTTGATCGAGAACGAGCTCGCAGACGATGTCCGTGTGGGGCGGGATGTTCCCGATCTGCTGGGTGAAGACGCTCGAGCGTTCCTGCTCCAACAGTCCCGCCGAGCGACCTTCGAGCATGGCCTTCTCGAACCGCTCCCGGGCGGCGGCCCGGCGCTCGATTTCGCCCACGATTCGGCGATCGCCGAGCTCAAACGCGTACCCTGCGACCGCAGCATCCGCCGGGAGCGGCATCTGGTACGTCACCTGGAGCGGCGTGTCGCCGGGGTTGCGGAAGGTCTGTGTGAGGACCACCCGGGCGATGCCGGCACCGGCATCCACGTCGAGGGAACAGCCGAGGAAGGGCAGTTCCCGACCGTCGGCCGAGACAAGTCGGCCGCCAGATGCGGGAGCGGTCTGGTTCGGGCGGTGTGCGGTCAACGCGCTGGCGACTCCAGGGGCCAACTGGCTCAGAAGGTACAACGGGTGGGTCGGGTCAAGGGAATTCGAGCTGTGCTTCGGGCTGACACGCATGGCAGAGGCCTCCTTTGGGTTGGGGCGTCACTGGACCAACGCGCGCTCGGAGCGGGAGATGACACTCGAAGTTCAGAATTCCGATCGGGGCGAACTGGCGGTACGGGCGGTACGGGCGGCGCGGCCGCCATCCGCGTTCGGCGCGTCGGTGCGGGCCTGGAGGACGTGCCGGCCAGGCCGACCGCCGAGCCCACGCGATAGCATGTCCCCATGGATCTGAAGTCCGCGTTGAAGCGCCAATACCATGCCAGCCTGAAGACGCTCCGGTTGGCCATCGAGCGTTGCCCCGACGGCATGTGGAACAGCCCCGCGGACGGATTGGCCTCCTTCTGGCGCGTTGCCTACCACACCCTCTTCTATACGCACTTCTACCTCCAGCCGGACGAGCATTCGTTCGTGCGGTGGAGCCGGCATCGGACCGAGGCCGAGTGCCTCGGGCCGATCGGACGGGAAGGCAACCGCCCGCCGGCCGAGATCGACGCGTACACGCGGGAGGACCTCCTCGACTACTGGCGCGTCTGCGACGAACTGGTGGACGGCGCAGTGGACGCGCTCGACCTGTCCGCATCCGAATGCGGCTTCCCCTGGTACCGGATGCCCAAGCTCGAGCACCAGCTCGTCAACATCCGTCACATCCAGCATCACGCCGCGGCGCTCTCGAGCCGCCTGCGCCGGGAGGCGGGCATCGCCATCGAGTGGGTCGGGCGGGCGTGA
>JAGQOG010000223.1 GCA_020427695.1 Phycisphaerales bacterium | reverse complement strand
GGGTGGAGTGCAATCAAGGCACCAAGGAATCGAGGGATGGGGGCATCGAGGGTTTGAGGGATCGAGGGTGCCGGGGGGGGCGGGATCGGCTCGGATCGCTTGCAGGCGGACCTCCAACGAGCGTGCTTCTCTACCGCTACATCCTCGTCGAACTGCTGCGGGTGATGCTGCTCACGACGGCGGTGCTCACGATCGTGATCGCCTTCGGTGCGGCGATCAGGCCGTTGGCCCTCGATCTGCTCGGTCCGTTCGACCTGCTCAAGTACATCCTGATCGCCACCGTTCCGATGCTCCAGTTCTCGCTGCCGCTGGCGGCGGGATTCGGCGCCACCATCGTGATGCACCGGTTGGCCGCCGACAACGAGGTGCTGGCCATGACCGCGGCGGGGCTGAGCTACCGCCGGATCATGATGCCGGTGTTCGTTCTCGCCACCGCGCTGCTCGTCGTCATGCTTGGCCTGACGCACTTCGTCATTCCCCGCTTCGGCCGGCTGCTGGAGGAGATCATCGCGCGGGACGTCACGCGGCTGTTCGTGTCGGCCGTCCAGGAAGGGCAGGCGATCCGGATCGGCGACGTCGAGATCTTCGCCGACGAAGTGCAGGTCGCCCCCGGACCGCGCGAGACCGGTGCGGACACGAGGCTCGTGCTCGCGGGGGTGGCGGCGATCCAGCGCAAGGCGGGGCAGCCCGAGGTCGAGTTCACCGCGGAGTACGCCACCGTGGATGTGCATCGACGCGCGGGCGGCACGTTCCTGAAGCCGGCGCTCGTGAACGCGACGGTCTTTCGCGCCGACGAGGGCACGTTCGCGTGGCTCCCCGAGGCGGAGCCCGACGCCGTGCTCCTCGGCAGCCACTTCAGCAACCCGCTGAACTTCCTCACGTTGCCGGAGATGCTCGATCCGTCGTCCTGGATCGACGGCCACCGGCCGGTGGAGGACGGTCGTCGCCAGCTTGCGAACGTTCTGGGGGAGACGGAGGCGTGGATGGCGGTCGACCGCGCGGTGCGCAGCGGTCCGCTCCGACTGCGCGACGGCTTCGGCGGGCGGGAGTTCGTGATCGACGCCGGCGCGCTCGACGGCGTACGCCTGTTGCCGCCGGCCGGCGCCCGGCTGCGCATGGTGGAGCTGCAGGCCGGGGTTCCCCAGCGCGAGGCACTGGCCGACGAGGCCCGCTTGGCCTGGACGCCGCCCGTCATGCCCGACGGCGTCGGCACGTTCGACCTGCTGGTGTCCGAGCCCGAGGTTCGCGGTCTGCGCGACGGCCTTCCGCGGGCCGGACGATGGCCGCCGCGCATCGGCCCGTTGCGCCTGGTGGGCTGGACGCCGGACCCGATCGCCGATCAGCGCTGGGAATCGCTCGCCGCCCGCGGCGAGGCGATTCCGCAGGAAGCGCCTGGCCCGGCGAGCCTGTTGGCGCAGCGTGGCCGCAACGCCGCCGTCGCCGTGCGCAACGTCGTCGCCGACACGCGGCGCCAGCTCGACGGCCGGATCACCAAGCGAACGGCCCTGGCGGTTTCCGGCTTCCTCGTCCTCGCCCTGGGCGGCGTGCTGGCGGTGTGGCTGCACAAGAGCGTGCCGTTGGCGGTCTACATTGTCGCGTTCCTCCCGGCGATCGGGAGCACGCTCCTGATCGCGGGCGGCGAAGGCATGCTCCAGGACGGGTACGTCCTGGGCGGCCATGCGGTGCTCTGGTCGGGCTGCGCGGCGCTTCTCGTCCTGCTGGCACTCGCGTGGCACAAGATGTCGCGCAACTGAGTCAACGACCGCCGTGAGCATTCTCGACCGCTACATCATCAAGCGATTCCTCTGGAACTTCCTGGCCCTGTTCGCCCTGCTGTTCCTGTTCGGCGTCTCGGTGGATCTCGCGCTGCAACTGGACAAGTTCACGGGATCGGCGGCGGCGGCATCGGCATCGGCGGCCCGCGAGGGGCACGCCACAAGCACCGCGCAAGCATTCGTCTGGGCCGTGTTCAGCTTCTACGGTCCGCGGGTCTTCCAGTTCTATGCCTACCTCTGCGGCCTCGTCAGCGTGGCGGCCATGGGTTTCACCCTCGGGCAGATGAACCGCCATCGCGAACTGATCGCCCTCATGGCCGCCGGGGTCGGACTCCAGCGCGTGGCGGTGCCGATCCTGGGCGCGGCCCTGGCCTTGAACGTGCTCCAGCTTGCGAACCAGGAGCTGGTGCTGCCACGCCTCGCACCGCTGCTCATCCGCGAGCATGCCGATGTGCTCCGCGCGCAGTCGCGAACGTATCCCGTCGAGCTCACGCGCGACGGCGCGGGGAACCTGTTCACGGCCGCAAGCTTCGACCCCGCCTCGGGGGCGTTGGCGGGACTCCTCGTGATGGAGCGCGACTCGGCGGGGACGGCGGTGCGGCGGCTGACGGCCGCGGCGGCCCGCTGGGACGCCGAGGATCGGAGTTGGATCCTCGAGGACGGCTGGGCCACCACGCGCCACGCACGGATCGGCGCCGATGCGGGAGGCCCAGGGGAACGCGAGCGCGTGGACCGCTACGCCACCGACCTTGGGCCTCAGGGCATCGCCGTGCGGCACTCCGCGCTGTACGGGCAGATGCTGAGCCTGGCGCAGATCCGCGACATGGAGCAGTTCGGCGGTGTCGATCCCGCCCTGCTGGCCCGCTACCGGTACGCGCGATTGGCGGCGGTGCTGGTCAACCTGCTGATGCTGGTGGTCACGATTCCGTCGTTCCTGCGGCGGCTGCCGGTCAACCTTCTCCAGCAGAGCGTGATCGCGGCGGGGCTCGCGGTTCCCGGGCTGCTCGGCGCGTTCATCGGCATGACCGTCGAGCTTCCTGGCCTGCCGCCCGCCGTCGGGGTGTTTCTTCCCGTGGCCATCCTGATCCCGATCGCCATGGCCCGCGTCTCGACGATCCAGACGTAGGTGAACGGGCGTCGGGCGCGGCGCTCCCGGTCGCGCGGCGCTACCGGCTGCTCGAGGCATCGGGGCCGAGCGGCGGCTCCGCTTCGAGCACGACCATCCGCCGATTGGGCCACAAGCGGATCTCGGTGCGCTCCACCAGTCCGCTCCATCCAGGTTCGTCGCTGAATTGCTCGAACTGGTTGCGATCGATCACGAAGAGATCACCGCGCCGGCGTTCGGCCGGCAGTACGCTCGAGAAGCCTCCCTTGAGCCCGGCGTAGAAGTAGAGCGTCGGGTCCTTGAGCCCGATCATCGTGACCGCGGGTGCATCCTGCCCGGTGGCGGCCTTGATGCGCTCCAGCGACAGCCGTGGATCGGTCAGGGCGCGCCCGTTGTCCTCGAGCACCGTTCCCCACGCCACCGATGCGCTCCAGGCGGCGAACACCGCCAGCATGCCGACGGCGCGTGCTTCCGTCCCGCGCGGCCACAGCGCCGCCAGCGCGACCGCCGCGAGGGGAATCGCGAGGAAGGGAAGGGTGCCCGTCCACGGCACGACGTCTCCGATCGCCGCCACCACGGTCAGCACCACGGCGACGATGGTGGTTGAGATCAGCAGCGTGTGGATCACGTCCGGCCGTCGCAGACGGCCCCCGTGCGGGAGCGGCCGTGCATCGCGTCCCTGCAGTCGATCCTCGAGCATCATCGCCACGAGCACCGCGAGCGATGGTCCGACCGGCAGGATGTAGGTCGGCATCTTGCCCTTCGACACCGAAAACGCCGCCAGCGGCACCACCACCGCCAGCGCGAGCAGGGCGATGGCATTGCCGCTGCGAAGCACCTGCCACGAGCGCCGCCACGAGAGGTTCCAGCCCGGAAGCGTGAGCATCGCCGTCGCCGGGAACATGCCGGCGAGGAACACCGGCAGGTAGAACCAGAACGGCTCCGGGCGCACGTCGGAGGTCACGACCCGGTCGACGTACTGCTGCCGCCACACCTCGGCGGCGTCCGGGTAGCGCAGCAGCACGGCTCCGGCCCAGGCGGCGTACGGCGCGGCCGCCAGAATGGCTCCGAGCAGCATCCAGGGTCGAAGGAGCGTTCGCCAGCGCCCGGCCAACGCAAGCCACGCGGCGACGCAGGTCAGCGGGATGATCGGCACCGGCCCTTTGGTGAGAACGCCCGCCGCCGCTGCCGCCCACATGGCGATCCACCAGCGGGCGCGTCCAGTATGCATGGCCATCAGGGCCGAGGCGATGATCCCCATCCACCAGAGGTTCAGGAGCGCGTCGGTGGTTCCGAGCCGCGACATGCCAAGGAAGAGCGGCATCATCCCGAGCAGCGCCGAGGCCAATACGCCCGTGCGGGTGCCGCCGATGCCGCGGCCGATGCCGAAGGCGAGCAGCACCGCCAACGAGCCGGAAACAAGTGAGGGGAGCCGGACCGCCAACTCGGTCGGACCGAGCACCTCCATGCTCGCGGCCTGGAGCCAGTAGGTGAGCGGGGGCTTGGTCAGGTGCGGACGACCGTACAGTGTCGGCACCAGCCACGAGCCGCCCTCGGCCATGGCCCGGCTCGCGGCGGCGTAGCGGCCCTCGTCCGGCGAGTAGAGCGGGTGGTTCCCCGCGCTGAGCCACGGAAGCAGCACGGCGACGACGACCACCAGCGTCCCGATCGCCCGGTTCGAGGCGAGCGGGGCACGCGACCGCAGAAGCGCACTCACCGATCGTTCCCCGGCGCGGCGAAGCGCTTCCACGAGTCGTTGAGGTCGTCGTCCAGCACGGTGATGCGCGTCTCGCGCAGCAGCCTCCGCGCCAACTGATCCATGAGCAGGCGTTCCTGGGCGAGCCGTACGGCGCGTTCCAAGTCGCCGCTCGTCGCGCCCGCGCCCGGCAATTCGCGCACCAGCACGGCGATGGCGTACCCGTTCTCGAGGAGAATGGGGGAGGACACCTGCCCTGGCGCCAGGGCGAAGACCGCTTCGCGCAACGCCTGCGGATACGTCACGTCGGCGCGGGCGAACGGTTCGAGCAGGCCGCCACGGGCCGCGCTGCGGTCCGTGGACACTTCCACCGCGACATCGCTGAACGACTCGCCCGCGTCGAGGCGCCGCAGCGCGGCGTCGCAGTCCGTGAGCGAGGGCAGCGTGATCAGCCGCACCTGGCGGCGCGGCCCGGTCGCCAGGTCGCGCGCCTGGGCGAGCGTCTCGGGCGTGATGCGAACCTCGTCCGCCACGAGCATGCGAAGCGACGCGTTCCGGACCAGAAGGGCGTCGAAGCGCACGGGACCAAGTCCGTCGCGGCGTCGCAACTCCTCGAGCAGCCGGGCCGCGGTGTTCCGGTCGGCGGCGATCGACTCCAGCAGAAGCTGCCGTTCCCGATCGATCGCGGACTGATCCACCGCCAGCCCGCGCTTCCGGAGCTCGATGGCCAACCGGCGATCGAGGGCGAGATCCTGGAGCGCCTGGCCCCCCGCCGCCTCCAGCAAGGCGGGGCGAAGCTCCATCCACTGCACCGGCGCACCATCCACCATCGCCACGGCCCGCTCCGTACCGCCGCTGCCCGTAGGCGAGGCCGACGATCCACCGGTCCGTGAACCCGAATCGGCGATCGAGTCGGAAGATCGGGACGCTGGAGTGGAACCGCAGCCGCCCGACGGCAGAACAGCAAGGAGGAAACCGCCCAATGCGACGGCTGGGATGGCTCGGTGCATCCCGCCAAGAGACCGGGCCGGCCGTGTCCTGTCAACCGCGCCGGCCCTTCCAAGGTCCGCGATGCCGGTCGCTCGCCGGTGCGTCGGAGTCCGTTCGTCCCGTTGTTCCCTTGTCCCCTCGTCCCTCCCGGCGGAGTACGCGGAGACCAAATCGGATCCATACCATGCCCATCCCGACGCGCGAGTCCCCCATGTCGTCTCCCCGCCTCCTGGTATGTCCGTACTGCGGCGAAGCCCAGCCCGCCGGCGATCGCTGCCGCTCGTGCGGGGGGCTTTTCGATCCGCTCAGCCGACAGGCGACCCACAACGACATGGGTCCCTGGTACGTGCGGGATCCGCGGCGTCCCTTCCGGCCCGGCTGCAGCTACGAGACGCTGGTTCGCCTCGTCGAGCGCGGCTCCGTCGATCGCTACACGGTGCTGCGCGGACCGACGACGCGCCAGTTCTGGACGGTGGCGCGGCACGTCCCGGGGGTGGCCAATCTCTTGGGGTACTGCCATGCCTGCGACGGTGCGGTGGATCGCGGCGCGCGGGCATGTCCTTCGTGTGGAGCGTCCTTCGAGCTCGTGGCGGACCTGATCTTCGAGCGCAATGCGCTGGGCCTTCCGGAGGTTCGTCCGCTGCCGGGCGATCCCGGGTCCCATGGCCACGAACCGATCGCGCCGCCGCGTCGCGTTGCCGGCAACGGTGTCCGACGCGGCGGATCGATCTCGAGTTTCGCGAGCGACGCGGAACTGCTGTTGCGCCGCGAGCGGCCCGGGTCGGAATTCGGCGCGGAACCGGCCGCACGCGGCGAGCAGCTTGCGGCCAACGACCGGTTGCAGCAGGCGACCCTCGACACGCTCGGCCGTACGTTGCGGGCCACCGTGGACCGGCAGCAGGCCACGATCCGCTGGCTGGTCGTCGTGGCCGTGGTGCTGGCGCTGCTGGCCGCGTGGCCGTTGGTGCGTGCACTCGTGCCCGCCGCGAGCGGGACCTCTACCGACGCTCCAACGACTTCCGCCAGCACGGGCGCCACGGCGGCGCCGGTGCCATCGCCGGCGCCGAGAGTGGAAACGGAGCCTCCACCATCCCCAGCGCCCAACGCTGCCCCTACCGCGGCCGGGTCCACCACCGACGTGGCTTCGGTGCCGCCGGCCGGTGCCGCATCGGACCCGCCGCTCGACGACGCGTCGCCCGAAGCCCGCGCGAAGCACCTGCTCCTGCGGCTCGAGAGCGGCGACGGGGCGCTGGAGGCGCGGAGGGCGGAAACGCAAGCCATGCTGGCGGAGCTCGAGTCGCTTCAGCAGTCGCTCGAGGCGGACGCTCCCGGCGAAGAGGCACGCCGTGCCGCGCTCGACGAACTCGTCGAGCAGATGCGTGCGGCGCTGGCCAAGCTCGAGTTGGAATCGTTCACCGGCACACCTTGACCGGTTTGATCGGCGATCACGGCAGCGCGAGCACAAGTCGCCCGGTCGGGGACCGGTGCACGATCGTGGTTCGATCCACCAGCGCCCTCAGGCGCTCGGGCGTGAGAACCGGATCGAGCCAGCCGCTCTGGCGCCATCGATCGAGCATGGCGGTCTCGACGGCCAGGTGGGTGAAGCCTGCGTTCCGAAGCGCTGCGATCCACGACGACGGATCGTCGGGCGCGGCGCGGACGGCGGCCGACAGCGGTCCACGATCCCAAACCGTCTGGTAGGCGAACGCGCCGCGGTAGCGCCAAGGCGTCGCGTCGCCAACGAGAAGCACCCGCGCGTCGGCCGGCAGCAGGTGATTCATCACGAACGCCGGACTGGCCGCGGCCACGATCCCCGTCCGCTCCGACGGCGCCGCATGCTCGATGGCGATCGCCTCCAGCGATCCGTCGAACGCATCTTCGTGGCCGATTGCCGCGGAGGGAGCGCCACCGCGCTCGTCGCGGTAGATGAACAGCGGTCCCATCGACCAGCCGAGGATGACGAGGACGGCGGCCCCGTCGGCGAAGCGGCGATGGTCTTCGCGGGGTTGGATTCGCGCCATGCCAAGGCCGAAGAGCGCTGCCAACGGAATCACTGCCGGTACCAGGAAGCGCGACTGGAGGTGCGTGGCACCCAGCCAGAACGCGATCTGGAGCAGGACCATCGCGAGCAGCGCCGCGATCGAGCGCCGTGTGCCGGCCGGCGCCCGCCGCACCGACACGACCGCCGTGAGCGTCCCGAGCCAGGGCAGCAGGCCCCACAACGGGCGCCACGGCTCGCCGGGATCCGGATTCGCGCCGACGCCGAAGCGAAGGAACTGGTTCCAGAGGCGCACGAGGCGATGCCCCCACGAGCCGTTCGGTGCGTGCGCGTGGGCGAACACCTGCGCCTGCTCGGCGGTCCAGGTCCCGGCTCCCAGAAGCGAGGTCAAGAACGGGAAGACCGGGTTGCCGACCGCGAACGCGTTTCGCAGGAGCCATGGCGCCAGCGTGGCCATGGCGGCTCCGCACACCCAGCCCGCCAGGCGAAGGCTCCGACCGGGATCGAGGGCGAGTGACGCGGCGGCGAGCGGAAGGGCCACGAATCCAACCGCCGTCAGCTTCGCACCGCAGGCGGCGCCGACGACCGCGCCAAGGGCGATGCCTTGCCTTGCCGGGCCGTCGCGGTCCTCGCGCAGCAGGACCAGCGCACCGCCCAGCAGGACGGCCACCGCCATCTCGTTGTAGGCCAGGGAACCCACCACGATGGTCCAACCAGTTGCCAACACCGCCACGGTGGCCGCGGAGGCCGCTACCAGGCCGTCGTCTTCTCCTTCTGTCCACCATCGACGCGCCACTGCGCCGGCCAGCCACGCGGCGATCAGCGTGAGCCCGGCGTGCTGCAGTTGGCAGGCGACCGCCGTCTCCTGGGCGCGACCGCGCAACACCATGAGGTGCAGGTAGGCGCTCTCGACGAAGCTGGGAAGGAAGCTGTAGACGTTGTGTTCAAGCGGCTCGACCCTTCCCAAGACGAGCCACTCGCGGGGCAATTGGAGGTGGTAGCTCAGCGCGTCGTAGCCGCCGAACTCGGTGCTCCAGAGCCAGCCCGGCGGCGAGCACGCCGCGAGGAGGAGCACGGCTACCGCCGGTGCCGCCGCCCAGCTCCTGTTCCGACGCCAGGCCCGACTCCAATCCCGGGGTTCGAACGGACCCTCGCCGATCCCCGGCATCGCGTGCGGTCGTTCGCGCAGCAGCAGGAGGGCACCACCGGCGATGGTCGCCCATCCAACGGCGCCGCCGAGGACCGACAGCACCCCGAGCGAGCCGAGCACGTTGTCCAGGACGAGCGCGCACGCGATCCCAAGCGCCCAGCGGACGGACCATCTCTCGCATGCTCCCGGAAGGAGGAAGCGCTGCACGGCGCAACCCAGTCCGAGCGCCATGGCCAACCAGAGTGCGGCCAGGGAGCCGCCTTGGATCAGGGCGATCAGCGCCGGCACCAAGCTGGAGTCCATGCCCGGTCCGGTCCAACCGGCGGCCAGCATGAAGCATCCGATGCCCAGACCAACAGCCGCCAGAAACCACCAAGGGGACAGCGTGGGGCGCTCGGCCGAGGTCATGGGTCGAAGTGTACGGTCGCGCCGAGCGGGTCTGCGGACGGGGCCGGTCTCGCCGGCGGCAGGTACCTCCACTGGCCTGCGCTTTGCGAAGACTTGGGCTCGGAACGCTCTTGAAGGACAGGAGGTCCTCATGACACGCATGGTCTTGCGCTTGGCAGCGGTATCGGCAGCGGTCGTTCTTGCGCTTCGCGCAGGGCCTGCCGATGCCTCCACGATCCAGGACATGGTCCGCATCCAGGGTCAGCAGGAGGATGTGCTGATCGGGATGGGCATCGTGGTGGGTCTCGACGGGACGGGCGACCGGGCCAAGGACGTGCCCGTGGCGGCGCGGCCGTACGCCCAACTCCTCAAGAACCTCGGCAATCCGGTGCTCGGTGCCAAGGAACTGGACAAGGTCGACTCCTCGGCGATCGTGATGGTCACGCTTCGGGTGCCACCGGCCGGTGCCCGCGAGGGCGATCGCATCGACATCTCGGTCGAGAGCATGTTCAGCGCGACGAGCCTGGCGGGCGGTCGGCTCGTGCCCAGCCTCCTGCGGCTGCCGCTCCCCGACAGCGCGAACCTCGCCCCCATGGCGTTCGCGTCCGGGCCGATCACCGTCGACGGCACGAACCCACGGGCGGGAACCGTTCCCGCCGGGGGTCAGATGCTGGTGGACGTGTTCACCAGTCCCATCCAAGCCGACGGCACGATGGCCCTGGTCCTCAAGGACCAGTTCGCCACGTACCCGGTCGCAACCATGATCGCCGACACGATCAACGACGTCTTCGCCACCCAGGAAGGCACCACGGGCATGGCCCGCGCCATGGACTCGAAGACGGTGCGGGTGGCCCTTCCCGCGCCTGCACAGCGCGACCCCGCGACGTTCATCTCGCAGCTCATGACGATCTACGTCGATCCCTCGCTGCTGCGACTGCCGGCGCGGGTGGTGATCAACGCCCGCCAAGGCATCATCCTGGCCACCGACAACGTCGAGATCGGCCCCGTGGCGGTCACGCACTCGGGGCTGAGCATCACCACCATCACCCCCGAGCCCACGCCGACCCCCGACAACCCGGCCATTGCGGTCACGCGCTGGACCGGTCTCGGCACCGTCGAACGGCCGGGACGGAACGCCACCCTGCTGCGCGATCTCCTGAAGGCGCTGGACCGCCTGGCGGTTCCGGTCGCGGACCAGATCGCCATCATCCACGAGCTCCAGCGCAGCGGCGCGCTGCGAGCGGAGGTGATCGTGCAATGACCGCCGCCGCCCGGCCCATTCCACTTGTCCGTTCGAGCCCGATCTCCCTGCGCGGCCCGGCCAAGCCGGATCCGCAGCGGGCCGAGCGGGCCCGCACCAGCGCCCAGCAGCTCGTGGCGACGGGATTCCTCCAGCCGTTGCTGGCGCAGGCCCGAGCGACCTCGATCGCCGAGGGTCCGTTCGCCCCCGGGGACGGCGAGCGCCGGTTCGGACCGCTGCTCGACCGCATCCTCGCCGACTCGGTCACGAGGGCGTCGAACTTCAAGCTCGTGGACGCGGTGGAGGAGCGGTTGCTGGCGCCGACGCCGGTCCGCCCGCAGGCCCCGCCGCGGGCGCTCCCGCTCGTTCCGAACGACGCCTGGCATCGCGCCGCTCCGCACGGCCTGCGCATCGATCCCCAGCCGGTGGAGCTGAACGCATGAATGCCCCGACGTCCCACTTCGATCACCAGCGGCTGGTCGAGGCCTTGACCGAGACGCTGCGGGCGCAGCTCGATGCGCACCGCGAGCTGCTGCCGCTCCTGGAGCGCAAGCGCGACGCCATCCGCACCGCGTCGGCCGATGCGCTTCGCACCACGATCGAACACGAGCGCCGCGTGGTGCGCCGGCTGGAGCAGCTCGAACGGCAGCGCGGCGCCCTGATGGAGCGCTTGGCCGCGGCGCTGGGCCTTCCGCGCGACGCAACCGCGAGCGCGATCGCCGCCGCGGTGGGCGAGCCCGTGGAACGACGCCTGCTGGCCCTGGCGGCCGAGCTGCGGGAGGTGGTCGAGCGTTCCCGCCGCGAGAGCAGCGTCCTCCGGGCGGCGGCGGATGCCCTGGCCCAGCACATGCACGGCGTGCTCCAGTCGGTGCAGGGCGCGCTGAGCGCCGCCCGCGTCTACGGCCGCGCCGGGCGAATCGACGCCGGTGCACAGCTCCGTTGCGCGGTGGACCTCACGAGCTAGTCCTCCCGGGTCCGGATGGGATCCCGCTGGTTCAACGCACGGAAGGAAACGGAACCGCCATGAGCCTGAACGCCTCGCTCCTCATCGGGAAGTCCGCCATCACCGCCAGCCAGGCGGCGATGCAGGTGGCCGGCAACAACATGGCCAACGCGGCAACCCCCGGCTTCAGCCGCCAGGTGACGAGCCTGTCGCCGAGCGCTCCCGAGCGGATCGGCCGCAACCAGTTCGTGGGCACGGGCGTGCAGCTCCAGTCGATCCACCGCGCCGTGGACACGGCGCTGCAGGCCAGGCTGCGTTCCGCGATCAGCGACGAGCAGGGGACGCTCGTGGACCAGCGCTTCCTCCAGTCGGTCGAGACGCTCCAGAACGAGCTCACCGACAACGACCTCTCCACGCTGCTGGGCGCGTTCTTCAACAGCTTCTCGGAGCTGGCCAACAACCCCCTCGACAGCGCCGTGCGGAACGTGGTGGTGCAGCAGGGAGCAACCCTGGCGGCCCGCGTGCAGGACATGCACGACGGCTACGACACGATTCGCCGGGAGATCGACAGCAGCCTCGAGGCCTCGGTGGCGAAGGCCAACGGTCTTGTGGACCAGATCGCCGAGCTGAACGTCCGCATCGCGCAAACCGAGCAGGGACAGTCCGAGGCCGGGTCGTTGCGCGATCAGCGCGACCGGCTGGTGGAGGAGCTCAGCGGGCTCATCGACGTCTCCGTCATCGAGCAGCCGGGCGGTGCGATCGATGTTCTCGTCGGCTCGCTGCCCGTGGTGCTGGGATCGCAGAGCCGGGGGCTCGAGCTGCGCACGCGGACGGTCGGAGATGCCCTCGAGGTCAGCGTTCGAGTGGCCGCCGACGGCAGCCAGCTCACGGTCCGATCGGGATCGATCGGCGCCCTGCTGCGGCAGCGGACGGACACCGTGGCGCCGGCGCTCGAACGCCTCGACGACTTTGCGGCCCAGCTCATCCTCCAGGTGAACAACCTCCACGCCCAGGGTCAGGGACTCAAGGGACACCAGTCGATCTCCGGAACCAACTCGGTGCCGGACACCGCCACCGCCCTCAACGCCACCGCCAACGACCTTCCGTGGCCGGTGAAGAACGGCGCCTTCACGATCCACGTGACGCACGAGGGCTCGGGCAGCCGAACCAGCTTCGTCGTGCCCGTGGACGGCAACGTCGATTCGCTCGACGACCTGGTGGATCGCATCAACAACGTGGTGGGCGTGTCCCAGGTGACGGCCTCGATCGGTCTGGACAACACGCTTTCGCTGGCGGCGGATCCCGGCTACTCGATCACGTTCTCCGACGACAGCAGCGGCGTGCTCGCCGCGCTGGGCGTGAACGGCTTCTTCGCCGGGCGCGGCGCCGGCGACATCGAGGTGTGGGCGCCGCTGCTCGACGATCCGGCGCTCGTGGCGGCGGGGCTGGACCACGTTCCCGGCTCGAACGAGAACGCGCTCGCCATCGTCGCCCTTCAGGACGTGGCCGTCGACGCCCTCGGGGGACGAACCCTCGGCGAGCACTGGCAGGCCGGCGTCAACGAGCTCGCCGTGCGCGGCGACGCCGCCGGCAACGCCGCGGAGAGCGCACGCCTCGTGCGGGAGAGCATCGCCGCCCAGCACCAGGCCGTCTCCGGCGTGTCGCTCGACGAGGAGGCGGTGAACCTCCTCGCGTTCCAGCGGCAATTCCAGGCCGCGGCCCGCTTCGTGGCCGCCATCGACGAGGTCATGCAAACGCTCTTGAGCATCGCGTAGTCGCGCCGCCAGTCGCGGACGTTCCCGGCCGTCCATCTCCCTTTCCGCTCCCGACGACGAACCACCATGGCTGCCATCCCCTCGAACCTCGCTCGCGTTCCCAACCTGCTCGCCTCGCAGGTCGTCCTGTCGTCGATCAACTCGACGTCCGCCCGCCTCCTGCGTTCGCAGTCCGAACTGGCCTCCGGCCTGGCCGTGACGCGGCCTTCCGACGACGCGGTCGCGTCGAGCGGCATCTCGCTCCTCGACGAGCTGGTCGAGCGCCGGACGCAGCGCATGCGGAACCTCGACCACGCCGACTCGGTGCTGGGCAACCTCGACGGCGCACTGGCCAGCGCGAACGAACTCCTCCTGGAGGCCAAGGGCATCGGCTCCAGCCAGATCGGCATCGGTTCCGACGAGACCACCCGCCGCAACCAGGCCAAGGTGATCGACTCGGTGATCCGGTCGCTGCTCGACGTGGCCAACCGCGAGGCGATGGGCATGCATCTCTTCGGCGGCGATGCCGTTCGCAACCGCCCGTTCGAGATGCTCGGCTCCGGGGTCGCGTACCGGGGCTCGGGAGAGGGGTTGGCGACCGACCTGGGCTCGGCGGCGAAGACCCCGATCACCATGGCGGGCACCACCGCGTTCGGCGCCCTGAGCGCCCGCGTTCACGGCGACCGCGATCTCGATCCCACCATGGGCGACGGCACGCCCCTCGCCGACCTGCGGGGCGCGCTCGGGCGCGGCGTGACCCCCGGATCGATCACCGTCAACATCAACGCGGTCGATCACACGCTCGACCTGACCGAGGCGTTCAACGTGGGCGACGTGCGATCGGGGCTCGAGCAGTTGCTGCAGTCGGTCGATCCCGGCGCCAGCGTGACGCTCGACAACGTCAGCGGGAGCAGCTTCTCCATCGCGCTCTCGGCCGGCTTCACCGCCACGATCAGCGACCCCGGAACGACCAGCGCCACCGCCGCCGACCTGGGTCTGGCGGGGACCTTCCCCGGCGGAACGAGCACGCTCGGCGCCGATCTCGACCCGAGGGTCACCGAGATGACGGCGGTGACGAGCCTGCGCGACAGCGGGGGAGCAGCGCTGGGACTGGGCACGATCCGGATCACCAACGCCGGCCAGTCGCGGGACATCGACCTCTCGACCGCCCAGAACGTGCAGGACGTCATGAACGCCGTGGAGGGCCTCGGCATCGGCGTTCGGGTGGTGATCGGCGACGACGGACGCCGCCTCGACTTCCTCAACGAGCTGTCCGGGAGCCCGATGAGCATCGCCGAGGTGTCCGGGGGCGACACGGCCACCCAACTCGGCGTGCGCACCTTCGCCGCCACCACCGAGCTCGCCGCGTTCAACGACGGGCTCGGCGTGGAGATCCTTCCGGACTACTACAACCCGGTGACCGGCTTGCGGGAGCCGGCGAAGGACGTCGACTTCCGGATCACCGCCAAGGACGGGACGGCCATCGACGTCGATCTCGGGGGCGCCCTGACGGTCCAGGACGTGCTGGACCGGATCAACGCCGCCGCGGCCGCCGCCGGGGTCGGGGCCCAGGTGTCCGCTGATCTCGCCGCGGACGGCAACGGGATCGCCATCACCGATCTCACCGCCGGCACCGACACGGTGGTGGCCAGCCTGAACGGCTCGCACACCGCCGAGGATCTGGGCATCGCCGGAACGACCAGCAGCGCAACTTTGGTCGGCGCGGACAGCGCAACGGTTGCCGTCGGCAGCGTGTTCTCCCACCTGATCGCCCTTCGCGATGCCCTGGACGCCAATGACGAGCGTGGCATCGGGCTTGCATCCGAGCGTCTCGAACAGGACCTCCTCCGCGCGACCGAGGCGAGGGCCGAGGCGGGCGTCCGGAGCCGGCGCGTCTTGGACGCCCGGGACCGGGAGGAGGACCTGAGGATCCAGGACATGAGTCTTCGCAGTCAGCTACAGGATCTCGACTACACGGAAGCGTCGGTGCGCTTCGCCAGCCTCCAGCAGCAGTTGCAGGCGGGGCTTGCCTCGGCGGGGCGCATCGGATCGCTCAGTCTGCTTGATTTCCTGCGGTAGCAGGAGCGACTCCCGCGCGGGGCGCGGGAGAGCCGGCGACGCCGCGGCCGGGCGGCGCCGGGACAGGAGGTCGCCGTCGGGACACGGCCCGGCGAGCACCGCGGAAGCAATGGCCACAGGACATGGAGTGTCCCATGATCGTGCAAACAACCCGATTCGGCATGGTGGAGGTGGACGGCGAACGGATCATCCGTTTCCCGTCCGGGCTGCTGGGGTTCTCGTCGTTCACCAGCTTCGTCCTGCTTCAGCCCGACGAGCAGGGCGTGTTCTTCTGGCTCCAGTCGACGCAGAACCCGGACCTGGCCTTCGTGGTCACCGATCCCACGCTCTGGATTCCCGACTTCCACGCCAACATTCGCCGCGAGCAGATGGAGGAGCTCGGCCTCGAGAACCTCTCGGACGCCCAGGTGTTCGTGATCGTGAACAAGCGGGACCAGGCGCTGACCGCCAACATGCAGGGACCGCTGGTGATCAACACCATCTCCCGGAGCGGCGTGCAACTGGTGCTCGCCGAGAAGCGCTGGACGACGCGCTACGAGCTGATGCGCCTCGTCGAGCCGGTCCGCGCCGTCTCCGCGTGACCGCGCTTGTCGCAAGGGTGAAACGTACCCCACGAAGCCACGGGCAAGGACGCCCGCCGCGCCGCCCTTCGGACGGCGCGGAACCCCAAGGAGCAGCGAATGCTTGTGCTCTCACGACAGCGCGACGAGACGATCATGATCGGCGACGAGATCGAGATGACCATTGTCGACATCCGGGGCGACAAGGTGAGGATCGGCATCAAGGCGCCCGCCACGGTGGCGGTGCACCGCAAGGAGGTCTACGAGGCCATTCGCCGCGAGAACGAGAACGCGGCTCGCCTCGACGGCAGCGACACCCGTTCCCTGGTGGGGGCGGTCGTTCCGATCGCCGCCGCCGGTCGAGCCACGGTGGCCCGCATCGCGGCCCGTCCGCTGGTCCGCCGCGAGACCGCCTGACCGAGTCCCCGACCGCACGCCACTTCGAGCACTGATCGAATCCTGATCGAGAACCTCACGCCTCCAGGCCGCGTCGGCCTGTTCGACACGCACCATCCCGCGGCGCCCGGCGCCCACCGCCCCGAAGGCGGCTCCCGCACGACCAATCCAGCCTCAGTCAAGGAGGATTGCCATGGCTCGGATCAACACGAACATCCCGTCCCTTCTCGCCCAGAGCAGTCTGAGCCGCACGAATTCGGACCTCCAGGTCCGCCTGCAGCGGCTCAGCACCGGCCTGCGGATCAACCGGGGCGCCGACGACCCCGCCGGCCTCATCGTCTCGGAGCGCTTGCGCAGCGAGATCAAGGGCCTCAACCAGGCGGTCAAGAACTCCGAGCGGGCCAGCTCGGTCATCGCGACCACGGAGGGCTACCTCGCCGAGGTCGCCGATCTCCTCAACTCGGTGAAGTCCCTCGTCGTCGAAGCCGCCAACACCGGCGGCCTCAGCAAGGAGGAGATCGCGGCCAACCAGCTCCAGATCGACAGCGCCATCGAGTCGATCACCCGCATCTCCAACACCGCGAGCTTCGCCGGCCTGCAGCTGCTCAACGGCTCGCTCGAGTACACGCTCTCCGGCGTGCCGACCAGCGCCATCGCGGGCGTCAACGTCCACGGAGCCCAGTTCGGCAACGCGAGCGACCTGGCCGTGCAGGTCGAGGTCGTGAGCTCCGCCCTGACCGCCGAGCTGTTCCTCTCGGGCAACACCGCAGGGTCGCCCGGCGCCCTATTGAGCAGCGTCACGCTCGAGATCGCCGGCAACGAGGGCGTGCAGACGCTCTCCTTCGTGTCGGGGACGGCGCTGAGCGCGGTGGTGGCGGCGATCAACACGCTGAAGGACTCGACGGGCGTCAGCGCGGCCCTGGCCAGCGCCACCGACCAGACGAGCGGCATGACCTTCAACTCGATCGGCTACGGGAGCGACGCGTTCGTGTCCGTCAAGCGGATCGGCGCCGGCGGCGCGTTCTTCCAGACCTTCGACGCCCAGGGCGGCAACGCCGTGAACCAGGACAAGGGGCGCGACGTCTCCGCCATCGTGAACGGGGCCCTGGCCATCGGCAACGGGCTCACCGTGTCCCTCAACAGTCCGATCCTGAGCCTGACCATGGACCTCGACAAGGCGTACGCGCAAACCGTCGGCTCCGCCAAGAACTTCCGCATCACCGGCGGCGGCGCCACCTTCCAACTCGGCCCGAGCATCTCCGCCACCCAGCAGGTCGGTTTCGGGGTGCAGTCGGTGGCGGCGAGCCGGCTGGGCGGAACGGACATCAACGGCGTGCGCTACTTCCTCGACTCGATCCGGAGCGGCCAGACGAACTCCCTCGGAGCCGGGAATCCCGCCAACGCCTCCGACATCCTCGATGCCGCCATCGTCGACGTGTCGGTGCTGCGGGGCAGGCTTGGTGCCTTCGAGCGCAACACGCTGCAAACGAACGTGCGGTCGCTCGAGGTCGGGCTCGAGAACATCACGGCCAGCGAGTCGCGGATCCGCGACGCCGACTTCGCCGCCGAG
>JAGQOG010000222.1 GCA_020427695.1 Phycisphaerales bacterium | reverse complement strand
CGTCTCCTTGCCGGAGGCGTCGCGGAACTCCTCGGCCATGGTGAGGGCCGAGAGGGCGACGCGAAGACGGGCGCCTGGCGGCTCGTTCATCTGGCCGAAGACCATCGCCACCTTGTCGATGACGTGCGCCTTCGTGCCCTTCTCGTCGATGTACTCGGCCTCCTGCATTTCCAGCCAGAGGTCGTTGCCCTCGCGGGTGCGCTCGCCGACGCCGGCGAACACCGAGTAGCCGCCGAAGTTGCGGGCCACGCGAGCGATCATCTCCTGGATGACGACGGTCTTGCCGACGCCGGCGCCCCCGAACAGGCCGATCTTGCCGCCGCGCACGAACGGGCAAAGCAGATCGATGACCTTGATTCCCGTCTGGAGGATCTCGGTGCGCGGGTTGAGATCGACGAAGGACGGCGGCTCGGCGTGAATCGGTCGGAGCGTGTCCGCCTTGACCGGGCCGCGATTGTCCACCGGCTGGCCGAGGAGGTTGAACACGCGGCCGAGAACGCCTTCGCCGACCGGCACCTGGACGGGCAGTCCGGTGTCGACGCACTCGTCGTCGCGCTTCAGGCCGTCCGTGCTGCCCAGGGCGACACAGCGCACGAGGCCGTCACCGAGGTGGCGGGCGACCTCGCCCACGAGCCGGATCTTCTCGCCGCGCACGTCGAAGTCGACGGTGACGGCGTTGTAGATCTTGGGAATGTCGGTCTCGGGGAACTGCGCGTCGAAGGTCGAGCCGATGACTTGGAAGATCTTGCCCTTGGTGGCCATGTCGGCGGTTTCCTGGGGGAGGGAGGCAGGGGGCAGGGGTAGAGCAGCAGCGGCGAGCTCGGACCAGAGCTCGTGAACGATTTCACGAAGGTCGCGAACGCAGCAGGGTACCCCGGGCCGGCCGAGGCTTCAAGCGTTGCCGAGGCCACCAGGCACGCCTCATCGGGTCCGCCGAAGGCGAAGCCGGGAGGTCGGATCGTGCGCGTGCCATGCGAGTCCGCCGAGCGTGTCCAGAGGGTCGTGTCCCGGAAGGGGGGAGCCAGGCCCTGTGCGGGGCCGGAGTGGCTGCCAGTGCGTGTCCAAGACCGGTCCAAGACCGGTCGTGCGTGTCCAAGACCCGTCCGACGCGGCGAGTGCGTGTCCAAGATGGCTCCGCCGTCGAGTGCGTGTCCAAGATGGCTCCGCCTCGAGTGCGTGGCCAAGATGCCTCCTCCCCGTCGAGTGCGTGTCCAAGATGCCTCGGTCGAGTGCGTGTCCAAGGAGTCCCGGTCGAGTGCGTGTCCAAGGAGTCCCCGCAAGGAGTCCCAAGGAGGCCAGGAGGCCCCCAGCCTCGGCCCCCGTCCCGTTCGCATACCCTTCCGATATGCCCGAACCCCTGTCCACCGCGCAGGTTGAGCACGTCGCAAAACTGGCTCGGTTGCGCCTCGCTGCCGAGCAGGTCGAGCGGTACCGCGGCCAGCTTTCGTCGATCCTCGATCACATCGCGGCGCTGGGCGCCCTCGACCTGGACGACATCGAGCCGCTGGCCCATCCCCACGACATGACCAATCGTCTTGGCGACGACATTCCGACGCCGCCGATGCCGCTCGAGGCGCTCCTGCGCAACGCACCGGCCGTGGAGGGACCGTTCCTCGCCGTCCCGAAGGTCCTCGACGAAGGGGGCGGGTGATGGCTGGCGGAACGAACATCCCGAGCATCGAGGCCGTCTGTGATGGCGTGCGGTCCCGCCAGTCCTCCGCGGTCGAGCTGGTCGAGCGGAGCCTCGCCCGCATTGCCAGCCTCGAGCCCAAGCTCAACTGTCTCCACGAAACCTTGAAGGAGCACGCGCTCGACCGGGCTGCCCGGATCGACGCCGCGATCGCCCGCGGCGAGCACGTGGGTTCGCTCGCCGGCGTGCCCATTGTGGTCAAGGACAACATCGCCACCTCGTACGGCACCACCACCTGCGGGTCGCGCATCCTCGAAAACTTCCGCAGCCCCTACGACGCCACGGCGATCGAGCGCCTCGAACGCGAGGGAGCGATCGTCGTCGGCAAGGCGAACTGCGACGAGTTCGCGATGGGCTCCTCCACGGAGAACTCCGCCTGGGGGCCGACCCGCAATCCGTGGGACACCTCGCGCGTGCCCGGCGGGTCGTCGGGCGGTTCCGCGGCCGCGGTCGCCGCCGGCTACGCTCCCGCGGCGCTCGGTTCGGACACCGGCGGCTCGATCCGCCAGCCCGCGGCCCATTGCGGCGTGGTCGGCGTCAAGCCTTCATACGGCCGGGTAAGCCGGTACGGGCTCGTCGCGTTTGGCTCGAGCCTGGACCAGATCGGCCCGTTCGCCCACTCCGTGCGCGATGCGGCGCTCGTGCTCCAGGCGATCGCCGGTTTCGATCCGCGCGACTCGACCACCGCCGAAATCGACGTGCCGGACTACCTGGCCGAGATCGATCGCCCCGTCGAGGGTTTGCGCATCGGCCTCCCCAGGCGCTTCACGAGTCCCGACAACGACCCCGCCGTGAACAAGGCGGTGCTCGACGCCGCCGACGAATATGCCCGGCTTGGTGCCACGATCGTCGAAGACATCGACCTGCCGCTCACCGATCACGGCATCTCGACCTACTACGTGATCGCACCCGCCGAAGCCTCCAGCAATCTCGCCCGCTTCGACGGGATCCGCTACGGACACCGCGCCGAGCTGGCGCCGGACGAGGACCTCTTCGACCTCTACGCCCGGAGCCGCGCGGAGGGATTCGGCCCCGAGGTGCAGCGTCGGATCATGCTCGGCACGTACGTGTTGAGCTCGGGCTACTACGACGCGTACTACAAGCGGGCGCTCCAGGTGCGCCGTCTCATCAAGCAGGAGTTCGATGCGGCCTTCGCGAAGTGCCATGCGATCCTCGGCCCGACGGCGCCGACCCCGGCCTTCCCGCTCGGCGGCAAGGCCGACCCGCTCTCCATGTACCTCTGCGACGTCTACACCGTGAATGCGAACATCGCCGGCATCTGCGCCCTGTCGTTGCCCGGGGGCTTCGCCGAGGTCGAGGACCAGCTCCTCCCGATCGGCATCCAGCTCCAGTGCCGGGCGTTCGACGAGCCGACCCTCTTCCGTGTCGCTCGGATGTTCGAGGCGGCGCACCTCCAGGACCGGCTCGCCTGTCCGGTGGCTTGACTCGCCGTCCCGCGCATCTGATAACTGGGAGACGCGGCTCGCCCGGCGACGCCATTTTCCAGCTCGGCGAATCGTGCGGCCGCCCCGTGCCGAAGGCGTATCCGATGACCGTCATCAATCGAGATCTCGGCCAGTCGATCGAGTCGGTCAGCGGAGCGCTGGCCGAATGGGTTGTGGCCCGTCACGAGGAGGTCGACCCCGACCTCGAGGCCCGCTACGGCCCCGATGGCCACCGCCTGTGGCGAACGGACGTGCGGGCCCGCCTTTGCCAGCTCGCCCAGGCGGTCTCCGTCGGGCGGCCCGAGCTCTTCGCCGACGCGGTGGCGTGGGCCAAGGTCGCCTTCGCCTCGCGGGAGGTCGACGTGAACGACCTGCGCCGCAGCCTCGAGTGCACGGCCGAGGTGCTGCGCGAGCACCTGCCCGCCGACATTGCCGAGCGCGCGGTGGACCACATCGCGGCGGTGCTCGCGCAGTTCGACGACATGCCCAGCGCCGCTCCCAGCATTCTCGACCAGCCCTCGCCGTGGAAGCGGGCGCTGCACGACTTCCTTCGGGCCCTGGTCGACAACGATCGGGAGCGTGCGGCCCGGGTGCTCGAGGACGCCGTCGAAAGCGGCGCCACCTTGGCGGACGTCTACCTCGGGATCGTCTGTCCGGCCTTGGTCGAGATCGGACTGCTCTGGCAGCAGAACGAGATCGGTGTCGCCGACGAGCACATGTGCACCGCGGTCACGCAGCACGCGATGACGCGCCTGTTCGGTCGGATACGCGCCCAATCGAATCCGACCCCGCGCGGGCTCACCGCCGTGATTGCGTGTGTTGGCGGAGACATGCACGACATCGGTCCCCGCATGGCGTCGGAGCTTCTCGAGCTCGACGGCTGGAGGACCGTCTTCCTCGGGGCCAACACGCCGGTGGAGGAGATCGTCAACGCGGCCATCTCGTCAGGAGCGGACCTCGTCGCGGTCGCCGCCGGCACCTCCTTCGCGCTCGCCGGCGTGCTCGATCTTGTCGAGCGACTGCGGGCCACGCCGGAGACGGCAGGCACGAAGGTGCTGGTCGGCGGGCGGCCGTTCGCCATGGCTCCCGGACTGTGGCGGGAGATCGGCGCCGACGGTTGTCCGGCAAACGCCCGCGAACTGGTTGCGCTCGCCAGCCGCGTGTGCGGCGCTGCCCGCTAACGCCCACGGCCAGCGCCCCTCGACCGTATAGTGCCCGCCATGGCGACCAAGAACGG
>JAGQOG010000221.1 GCA_020427695.1 Phycisphaerales bacterium | reverse complement strand
TCGCGCCTGCCGCCTTCTTCCGCGCCGGGGCCTTCCCCCTGGCCGCGGTCGGCTGTCGCCGCTCCCCCAGACCCGCTTCGTAGTTCGCGATGAAGGTCTTGACGGGTACACGCTTGATCGCCTCGCCCACCACCGCGAGCGGAACGTCGTCCAGCTTCTTGAAGCGCACGCACCCCTTCCCCATGTCGAGCTTCCTGCCGGTATCGGTCCACGCCTTGCAGAACCACTCGCGATGGGCATCGTCGCCGTAGATGCACATGAGGTAGAGGGCCATGTGGTTCTTCTGCGACGCGAGGCTGGCGAACGGCAGCGGCTGCTTCGGGTTGCAGTGGTAGCCGGCGGGGTAGATGCTGTGGGGCACGCAGTAGCCGATCATGCCGTACTGCACGCCCTCGGCGTAGCCCTTGGGAAGGTTCTTCAGGATGACCTTGCGCACGGCGCTGATCGCCTCGCGGCGGTCGGCGGGGAGCTGGTCCAGGTACTGCTCGACCGTGGTCGCCTTGCTCTGCATGTGGTACTCCGCGGGTCGTGAAGGGAACGCGACGGGGCGCCGTCGGCCTCCGCGATCCCGAACATCGTGGCCGCCTGCTTGTCGCGGTGCAAGCTCCCGGCGAACCCCCGGCGGCCGGACGGTCCGCGCTGGGCACCCGAACTCGGACGGGGTCGCCCCGCACCGTCCACGCCGCGTGCATCTGCAGGGATTGCAGGTGCAATTTCCTGAATTCGAGCCACGGCAGATGCGACGCTCGGACCCGCGTCGGAACCGCAACTGATCCAGCCATCGCGTTGAGGGCCACGACAGGCGTGGAGTTGACGCCGGCTGGGGGCGGCGCCGCGGGGTCCCGCCTCCCCTCGCCGAGCGGCGCGGTGGCGGCCGCACGCCGCATGCGTCCTCGATCCCCTTCCCCGAGCGTTAGACTGGCCACACGGAATCGAGGCACCGGAACGGGGATCGATCCGATGCCTCCAAGCGCGGCGGCGCACGAACGTGCCGCGCGTCCGACGGACGACGTCGGGAAGGCCATGTGGGACGACCGCCGAGATCCGCGTTCGCACGAACCCTTGCGGGCGACGTTCGCCCGAGATCGAGCATGCCGCCTGCAGCCAGCGAGCGGCCCATTCTTCACCAGGAGGCCTGCGCTTTGAGATAGGCGCCCCGACCCACCATGGGACGGGACGTCTGGGGTGCGGCGCCCTGCCCCTTGATCGGCGCGCCGGGCCGCAGATGCCGGGGGCACGTTCCGGAATCGGTTGGCGTCCATCGCGGTCGGCCGCGAACAGGCGAGTGTGAGGTCGCGCTGCGGGTGGGCGCGATCGGTTGGGCGTGGCCCCGTGATGACCCGGATCCAGCACTGCAGGCCTCCGCGCATCGAACCCGAGGAGGACACATGCGCCCGATCGTTGCATCAATGGCCGTTGCCGGATCGTGTCTCTTGGTCGCCTCGTTCGCCGGAGCGGATCGGACGACCGTCGCCGGGGAACCTGACGCTTCCGTTCGGGTCGCGACGCAGGACCGCGCGTCCGTGCCGGGGACCGGGGCGCCGCTGCCTCGCTATCGCGAAGGCGGCACGCCGTACGATCCCGGCCAGTCGCTCGCGCCCTATGCCGTCAGTCGTCCGCCCGCCCTGGACGACACGGGCGGGGGGTTCATCGAGTCCCCGCCCGAGTACGGCCCGATGCGGGGTGTGATCTTCCAGTACAGCACCGGGAGCTGGCCCTCGGTGGTTCGCGCGTGCGTGAAGGCGCTGACCGCCGATCCCAACCACGACGAGATCGCCTATGTCGTGGTGTCGTCGCAGTCCGTGGTGAACAGCGCCACCGCCTCGTTCATCGCGGACGGGGTGGACATGAGCAAGGTCGTGTTCATCATCCAGCCCACGAACTCCGTGTGGCTGCGCGACTATGGTCCGCACTTCATCTGGCAGGACGGCACGGTGGCCATCGTGGACAGCCACTACTACCCGAACCGGCCCCTCGACAACTTCGTTCCGACGCGGCTCGGGGACGAGGACTTCGGCGTGCCCACCTACGACATGGGTCTCTACTACTCGGGCGGCAACTTCCAGCCCGGCCCGAATCGCAGTGGCTTCGTCACGTCCCTGATCAACCTGGACAATCCCGCGAGCGGCGGCTTCGACGCGAACTTCATCGCCGGGCTCTACCAGACCTACCAGGGCATCGACACGCTCCACGTCATGCCGCAACTGCCGTTCTCGGTGGACGGCACGGGTCACATCGACATGTGGATGTACCTCGTGGACGAGGACACGGTGATCATCTCGGAGTTCCTGCCCGGCTCCAACCAGACCGCAATCGACATCACGAACAACGCCGTGCCCTACATGCAGGCGCTCGGCTTCGAGGTGTTCCGGCCAAAGGCATGGAACAGCGGCGGCACGCACTACACGTACACCAACGCGTTCCGCGTCAACGACCGGATCTTCGTCCCCGTCTACGGGACGGCCCTCGTTCCCGGCGGGAACGGCTCGTACAACGACGAGGACGCCGATGCCATGGCCAAATGGCAGGCCGCAGTCGGTCACGACGCCCAGATCGTGCCCATCCAGTGCCTGAGCATCATTCCCGCCGCGGGGGCGATCCACTGCATCGTGATGCAGGTGCCGCGCTACGCCGAGTCCATTCCCTCGGCCTGCGTCGTTGCGCCGGCGGGCGGCGACCTGTGGCTGGTCGGACAGGCCGAGACCATCCGCTGGAACGCGACGGACACGGACAACGCCGACCTTGCGACGGCGGACCTCTTCTACTCCATCGACGACGGCAGCAGTTGGGAGCCGATCGTTCAGGGCATCGCCGACACGGGGTCGTTCGACTGGACGATCCCGTCCGTGGCGGGCGTGCACGCACGGATCCAGGTCGTCGTGCATTCGACGGACGGCGACGTGGCGGCGGCGATCAGCAATCCGTTCCGCCTGGCGCCGGGAACGGCGACGGTGTACGACTTCTCCAGCGGGGCGGGCGTGTCCAACTTCGGATTCGGTCGGCAGACCTCCAGTTGGAGCAACAACGTCGAAGGCAATCTCGGGCCGGTCGACATTCCGTTGACGGCGGCGAACTACCTCGCGCTCTCGACCTCCAACGCCACGGGCGGAGACTCCGATCCCAACCGCTACATCTCGCCCACGGTGTCGAGCGGCAGCGAATCGACGCACATCTTCGAGTTCGCGATCGCCGAGTCCCCCGAGCAGATCGACGAGATCCGCGTGTTGTGGGAGGGCTACGCCGACGCCTGCACGCAAGCGGAGCTGTACGTGTGGAACTTCGCCCTCGAGAACTGGGGCGACGGCCAGGGCCAGTCCGGGCAGAACCGGTTCCTCGACAACTTCGCCGGCAACCGGGACGAAGACCTCGTCGGGTTCATCCGTTCCGACATCGGCGACTACATCGACGCGGACGGCACCATGGTCTTCCTGGTGTACGCGGAGAGGAGCGGCGACGAGACGTTCCACGACTACATGTCGGTGACCGTCAAGACGGCCGCGAGCTGCCCGGGCGACATCGATGGCAACGGGGTGGTCGACGGGGCCGATCTCGGCACGCTCCTGGCGGATTGGGGTCCCTGCGACGGCTGCGCTGCCGACCTCGACGGCAACGGCATGGTGGACGGCGCCGATCTCGGCGCGGCGCTGGCCGCCTGGGGCGGGTGCGAGTAGGAACGCTTGGAGGGAAGAGGAAGGAACGATCGGCCGTCGGGTCGATCCGGGCCGGCGCCCGTTGCGCAGCGGGCGCCGGCTTCTTCTTGGGCCTGGCGCGGCAGGTGTCCGTCCCGAGGGCGATACCATGCCGCCATGTCGCCTCTCACCTTCCGGGGAATCCTCGCCGTCGGCATCCGCCTTCTGATCGCGTCGACCGTTGCCGTCGTACTCGGTTGCGCCAAGCACCGGATGCTCATGCCCGCACCCGCGCTTTATTCCAGTACGTCCGCCGACCTGTCCCAGGCGACACTCGAGTGCCGGAGGGGGCCCACCACGGAGGTGCTCTACGCAACCGACCGGCAGTACCAGCCCGATCGGGGGTCGGATCCCTACCCGCCGGAGCGTGAGCGGTTCCTGCGCCTCGGTGTGGCAGAGGTCGCCATCGGGCCCATCCCGCCCGAACAGGCGACGTGGGATACGATCGCTTCGCAGTCGGGGAGCACCAAGCGTGATCTGCCGATTGCGTTGAGCTTGGCAAGCGTGGACGACTTCGGCCCGCTCGCCGAATCCACGGTGCCCTTCGATCCGGTGCACTTCGATCCGGACGTCGCGGAGGCCGGTCGGCGCTTCGCCGAACTCGTGAACCGGCGACTGGGCGAGGCGACGCACAAGGACATCGTCGTCTATGTCGCGCCGTTCAAGGTTGCGTTCGACGAGGCCGTGCTCGCCGCCGCCGAATTCCATCACTTCCTCGGTCGCGACGGCGTCTTCATCGCCTACTCCTGGCCGAGCAAGGAAGGCAACCTGAGCTACTTCAACGCCGCTGAGAACGCCTACCGGACGCGTCGCTGCCTGCGCGTGTTTCTCGAGTACCTCTTCGCCAACACGGCCGCCGAGCGGGTGCACCTGTTGACCTACTCCGCCGGCGCCCGCGTGCTCAGCGGCGCCCTTCATCAGCTTGCGCTGGTGAGCCGGCACCTCGAACCGGCACAGGTCGCCGAGCAGATCCGGCTCGGGAACGTGATCTTCAGCTCCCCGGACATGGACGCAGGCGCCTTCCTCGAGCATGCGATCGAGGAGGTGGGGAGGATCCCCGGCACCGTGACGATCTACACCAGCAAGAAGGACGGGGCGCTCAAGCTGTCCCGGGTGCTGTACGGAAACGGCCGGCTCGGCACACTCGACACCGAGGACTTTCTCCCCCAGGGAATCGAATTCCTGAGCGAGACGAACCAATTCACGTTCGTCTCCGTCATGGCGGCCAAGGGTGCGACTTCGGGCAACGGGCACGGCTACTTCCGGCTCAGTCCGTGGGTGAGCACGGACATCCTGCTCATGCTCGGTCGCAACCTGCCTCCTGCGGAACGTGGCCTCTTCCGTTCGCCGGGCGACCCGATCTGGCGGTTTCCCGAGGACTACGAGGATCGGATTCAGGCCATCGGCGCCTCGTGGGGCCGGTCGGGAGACGTTCCGGCGAATCCTCCGGGGTCCTGACACGAGCGTGGCGATCACCTGACCTCGGCGGAACGCCGGTGCTGCCGGCGCACTGGCGAACCCGACAACGGATGCTCGTCGCTGCGCTCGGCGGCGACTGCGACCTCCGTCCTCGCGGTCGAGGCTCCAGTGCCACTTCGTCCCGGCGCGGCAGCGTCCCTCCACGCCGAACCCGCAACCTCCGCCCGGGCGCCAGGTCAGGGCGTGTACCAAATGGGCGAGGTGTACGCCCGCTCCTGGGTGGTCATCGGAACGTTGTCCGTCATCTTCACGTCGAACCGCAGGGCGTCGAACGCGGTCCACCGCGGTGTGGGAATCTCGATGACGCGGGCGTAGTAGAACGCCGGCTGCGAGGCATCGAAGTTGGGGTCGGACCACGTCGCGATGAGCTCCGGAGCTCCGATGGTGTTGGTCCACGTGGCCTTCTGCACGTTGACGGTGCTTCCGACCGGAGGGAGCTTGCCGTCGGCACCGGGCTCGCGGTCGCCGCTCCACACCACGTCGTACACCTTCTCGTGCGTGTCCCCGGCCGCATCCAGCCATCCCTTGACGATCTGGATGCGATCCAGGTTGCCGCTGTAGGGATCCTTCATCGCGGCGACCAGGAAGCTCGGCGCCCGCTTCGCCCCCGGCGCCACCGGCAGGTCGCCGCCCATGGGCACGCCCTTCGCGTAGCCGATCGCGGCGGGAAGTCGCGTCTCGGCATCCGCCGGCGCGAAGTCCCATCCACCGAAGAAACGCACGGTGATCCGGGTTCCGGTCGTCGCGTACGTCTCCTTGCGCTTCATCGCGTCGAAGACCGCTTCACGCGTGTTCTCCGTGGCCCAGACTGCGGCGTAGCCGCTCGCGGCCTGCTGCCACCCCATGATCGTGAACGCGGGATCCGGCGCCTCGATGACGACGTGCTCCCAGCGGTGCGGCTCGGGCTCCACGCCCGAGTGCTTGCCGAAGAAGTTGTCCTCCTCGACCGCGGTCAGGGCGGTGTGCGAATCGGTGCTTCCGATCATTCCGAACTTGAACGGGTTGACCCCGATCTTCCGCTCCAGCGCCAGTCCGGTCTTCAGCGCCTCGCGAGCGTACTCCCACTTGAGCATGCCCGGCGTCTTCGCCTCGGTGCCGTTGAGATTCGACCGGTCCCACGTCTCGTAGTCGGCGAACTCGTCGTTGGGCGAGAGCATCGGATGCGCCTCGCCGTCGCCCTTGATCTGCGTGACCTCGACGAGCTTCTCGAAGCGGGCTCGCAATTCGGCCAGCTCCCTGGTGAGCGGCTTGCCGTCGAACGTCTCGACGTTGAACATCCGTCCGTTGCTCAGGTTTCCGTTGTGTGGAATCGCCAGCAGCTCCGCGCCGGTGTCGCGTTCGATGGCGGCCAGGTGCCGCCAGAGGTCCTCCGGGTTCTTGCTGTCGAACTGCGAATACGGCACCGACCGGTTGGCCACGCTGGCATCGCCGCGGTAGATCACGTTCCGGTGCAGGTTGTAGCCGCCGATGGCGGTCCACTCGTATCCGATCAGGGCCGTGAATCGGCCGGGCTCGTTGTACTTGTCCGCAAGCGCGGTGTAGGCCTGCCAGGCGTTTCGCACCGCGGCGTCGCTCCGGATCGGCGGCGTGTCGCCGGAGAGCGATGCCACGATCTCCATCGCAGTCGCGAAGACACGGTCCTGGTCGCCGCTCTGCAGTTCGGTGCTCCACCGCTTTCCCGTGTCGGTCGAGAGCACCTCCGGATCGCCGCTCAACAGTTGGGGCATGAGACCGTACATCTCGGCGTGGTCGGAGATCACCAGGAAGTCGAGCGGTCGCGAGAGCCTCGCCCGCAGGCCGAAGGTGGAGGTGATCTCTTCGCCGCGGGCGAACCGGAAGGCGTCCTCCTGGCCCACGCGGCACATGGTGCCGGCGTCGACCGAGACGGCCGTGTGCAGGTGGGTGTCGCCCCAGAGCACCCGGGTCGGAAAGTTGCGTCCGGCGTACGGGGAGTACTCCGGCTTGGCCACCGCGGCGACCCCGTCCTTCGTTGGGCTGTACTGGGCGAAGGAGCCGGCCGAGGCCGACATCGCACCGGCGATTCCGACCACCAACCCGCTCGCGACGCGTCGTGTCTCTCGCATGAGGAGTCCCCGATCGAGTTTCCCTGTTTCAGTGAGCGGGCGAAGGCGCCCAGCACTCGCACGCGCCGAGTGCCCGGGAGACGAGCGAGTCGGCCCGGACGGGCAGGGTACCAAACCGGCGCGCGGCATCGCACGCCGCCTGGCGACGACGGCCGATCGCTCGATTCCCATCCCGCGTTCAACGCGGCCTCGACTCGGGGAGGGCGGTCGCGTACGGGCTACCGGGTCCAGGCGCCGAGGAGGATTCCGAGGTCCGCCCCGTCCACCGTTCCGTTGCCGTCCAGATCGGCCGGGCAGGTTGCGGCGCCGGCGGTCGGGCAGTTGCCCCACGCGCCGAGCAGCAGGCCAAGGTCGGCCCCGTCAACATCTCCGTCGCCGTCGAGATCGCCCGGAGTCGACTCGGAATCGTAGCGGTGCACGACGATGGTCTGGTCGGCAGGGACGTTCTGCAGCACCGAGATCGTTCCGTCGTTCCACGCGACGCGCAGATCCACGGTCGTCGACGTGCCGAGTCCGAAGTGGGCCGAGAGCTCGCTGATTCCCAGGTAGCTGTCGCCACCGGTGATGTGCCGGACTTGGGGAACGCCGTTGGCCGTCACCGTCACCACCGAGCCGTATCCGTTGGGAGCAAGCGGGGGATCGCCGGGCCCGCCGCTGGTGTCCAGAAAGACCCGCAGCCAGTGGGTGTCGTCGCCGGCCGGCAGGTCGTTGCGGAAGAGGCTGAGTTGCCCGCTGAACACCGTCAGGACAACGTCCTGGTCGCCATCGTTGTCGTAGTCGAAATGGACCATCGTCCGGCCCTTGCCCCCATGCACGAGACCGGCTGCTGCGGACATCTCGGTGAAGGTGTTGTCGCCGTCGTTGATCCAGAGCCGCGTCATGGTGGCGCCAACCGCATCGTCGTTGGTCTCGCCGAGGTCGAGGAGGCCATCGTTGTTCACATCGGCGGCGATCGCGCCCCATCCGTACCCGCCGGCCCCAACGCCCGCGGGCGTGGCGTAGTCGACGAACTGGTTTCCCCCCAGGTTGCGGTACAGCCGGTTGTGATCGCCGGAGCAGAATCCTTGGATTGTGGTGGCGTACCAGTCGAGATCGCCGTCGCCGTCGAAGTCGCCGAGCGTCTGGCCCATGCCGTTCTTCTCGAGGTTCGTTCCCGACGCCGCCGTGAGGTCGGTGAACGTGCCGTCGCCGTTGTTGCGGTAGTAGCGGCTGCCGATGTAGCCGGCGCAGCCGAAGTCGCCGACGACCATCAGCTCCGGGTACGTGTCGCCGTTCATGTCGGCGAAGGATGCCGAGAAGGCCGCCTGCGTCTGTCCCTGCGGGAAGACGCCGGCGATCGTGGAGACGTTGGTGAAGGTCTCGTCGCCGTTGTTGCGGAAGAGGATGTTGTACATCTGCGAACCGACCCAGCCGCAGTGCACGAGGTCGAGATCGCCGTCGAGGTCGTAGTCGCCCCAGGCCGCGCCCCAGGCGCCCTGCGATCCGGCGTTGGGCACGTTCACGCCGGCGGAGACCGCGATGTCGGTGAACGTCCCGTCGCCGTTGTTCCGGTAGAGCTTGTTGTATCCCGGGGCGCCGTTGGAGAGGTTCCATGGTCCGGCGCTGCCGACGAACAGGTCGAGCCAGCCGTCGTTGTTGAAGTCGCCGACCGCACACCCCTTGCCCTTGTGCGCCGCCGTCAGACCCCAGGCCGCGGCCTGGTCGGTGAAGGTTCCGTCTCCGTTGTTGATGAAGAGCCGGTCGGGAGCACCGCCCGCGCCGCCCTTGACGACGAAGAGATCCTGCCAGCCGTCATTGTTGAAGTCGCCGATCGTGGCGCCGCCGGAATAGCCCGCGTTGGCGAAGTTCGTGACGGCATGGGTGTTGGAGACCCCCGCGGCCTCGGTCTGGTTCGAGAACTGCGGCGGCGTCGCGAGCGCCGCGGCCGAGACGACGAGTTCGAACGCGAGCGCGGCGACAACGGGGCATGAGACTGGCGTCATGGGGTGCGTCCTTCCGAGTTCAGAATGCGCCGCCAGAGGGGCGGACCGAGTTTGGCATGGTAGGCCCGCGGGGGTCGGGGCGACCCCGGCCGCAGCACCCCCTTATCGTCGATCCGACGCCGCACGCCTGCCATCGGTGGTCCGAATCGGACGCGACGGGTCCGGATAAGGCCGATGGTATTCTGGCCACGACCGCGTTTGCCGATGGTCCGGCAGCAAGGGCACGATTGAAGGCGCATGCGGGAGGCGGACCCATGATCGCGGCGACCACGATCGAGAGCGGAACACTCGCCGTCATCGGCTACGCGACCCTGGGCCTTCTCGAGCTGTCGTTCATCGCCCGCGCAATCCTGCGTCCCCACCGCCAGCCCGCGTCCCGCATCGCGTGGGTGGTCGTGATCGCGAGCCTTCCGATCGTCGGGATCGTGTTCTACGTTCTCTTCGGCGAAACCAACATCGGCCGCCGCCGCGTCGCCCGCTCCCGCGAGGTGCTGGCCGCGATGCCGCCCCTGGCCTCGGCATCGCCGGAGGAGCGGGGCAATCTCGAGACCGACATTCCCGAGCGTTACCGTCACCTGTTCCTCACGGCACGCTCGATCTCCGGATTCGAGCCGTACGGGGGGAACTCCGCTCGCCTCTTCTCCGTATCGGACGAAACCATCCGCTCGATCGTCGCCGACATCGATGCGGCCCGTGACCACGTCCACCTCCTGTTCTACATCTGGCTTGCCGACAACAACGGCTGCCGGGTCGTCGAGGCCCTGAAGCGCGCCTCGGCCCGCGGCGTGTGCTGCCGAGCCATGGCCGACGGGCTCGGTTCCCGCGCTATGATCGATTCCGCGCACTGGAAGCACATGCGGGACGCGGGCGTTCGCGTGGCGGTGGCCCTTCCCATCGGCGATCCGATCACCCGGGCGCTCAAGGGCCGCGTGGACCTGCGCAACCACCGCAAGATCGTCGTGATCGACGATCGGATCACCTACTGCGGAAGCCAGAACTGCGCCGATGCGGCCTTTCGCGTCAAGCC
>JAGQOG010000220.1 GCA_020427695.1 Phycisphaerales bacterium | reverse complement strand
GATCGTCGCTCGCGATGACCTCGATCTGGGAACGGCGTTCGATCGCCTGGAAGAGCGCCGCATTGCGGGCTCCGCCACCGGCGAGGACGACGAGCGGGGACGGTCCTGATCCGGTGCCCGCACCGGGCGCAATCGTCGCGAACCCCTTGTCCAGCGCGGCGGCGATCGATCCGGCCACCCCTTCGACCGCCGTCGCGGCGAGATCCGCTGGTGGTCCTTCACCCCGGGCGACGGCGGCGGCTCCTTCGACGGCCCACGCCAATGCCTCGTCGCCGGCGCCCAACGATCGTCCCGCGCTCCGCTGCGCGTCGAGCCGATCGGTCAGGGCGCGGGCGGCGTCGTGGTCCACGCGTCCGGCGGTCGCCGCCGCGCCGTCGCGATCGAATGGCGTGCCGAGCGCCCGCACGGCCACGGCGTTGAGGATGTGGTTGCAGGCGCAGACATCGAAGCCGCGGATGCCGTCGAGGTTTTCGACTGCGCCGTTCGGGCCGGGTCGGTCTGCCGGCAGCAGTGTGATGTTGCAGAAGCCGCCGAGGTTCACGACCGCCACGGGTCGCGTCGGGTCGCGGAACAGGACCCAGTCGGCGAGCGGCGTGATCGGTGCGCCTTGGCCGCCGGCGGCCAGGTCGGCTTGGCGCAGGTCGCAAACGACCGGGCAGCCCAAGCGCTGGGCGATCGGGAAGGGATTCAGGAGCTGCCACGAAACGGGCGGATGGTGGAATACCGTCTGACCGTGGGCCGCCACGAGATCCGGCCGCGCCTCTTCCTCGACGAGTGTCGCGATGGCACACGCATGAAGCTCACCAAAGGACCACGCCAGCTCCGCGAAGCTCGCCGCGCTCAGCGGCTCCTGCGCCGCAGCGCGGCGGAGGTCGTCGCCCAGCGGACCGAGCGGAACCTCGAGGTGCCGCACGAGCGATGCCCGCATCTCCAACCCCCGACCGTCGATGCGCACCAGGGCCGCATCGAGCCCGTCGATGCTCGTGCCGGTCATGACGCCCACGACGACACGGCGTGCGGCGCCGCCTGAACCGACCGTTGAGCGACTCTCTGGAGCGTTGGTCATGGTGAGCGGCGGTCCTGCCGAGAGAAGGTACCGCCGCCGACCGCAGTTGGCATCGATCTCGCGGGACGTGGTGCGTCGCTGCTGGCGGTTAGGATGACGCAAGTCCCTTCGTCCCTTCGTCCCTTCGTCCCTTCGTCCCTTCGTCCCTCTCCCCAATGCTCAAACGCATCCTCGTCACCGGCGGCGCCGGCTTCCTCGGCTCGCATCTCTGCGATCGCCTGGTCACGGCGGGTCACGACGTCATCTGCGTGGACAACCTGTTTACGAGCCAGAAGGCGAACATCGTCCACCTCCTGAAGCAGCCGAACTTCGAGTTCATCCGCCACGACGTGACGCACCCGCTCTTCATCGAGGTGGACGAGATCTTCAACCTCGCCTGCCCGGCGGCCCCCGGCCACTACCAGTACAACCCGATCAAGACCATCAAGACCTCCGTGATGGGGGCGATCAACATGCTGGGCTTGGCGAAGCGGGTGCGGGCCAAGATCTTTCACGCCTCGACGAGCGAGGTGTACGGCGATCCGCACGTGCACCCGCAACCGGAGACGTACTGGGGGCATGTGAACCCGATCGGTCCCCGCGCGTGCTACGACGAGGGCAAACGCGCGGCCGAGACCCTGTTCTTCGACTATCACCGGCAGAACAAGGTGAACATCCGCGTGGTGCGGATCTTCAACACCTACGGACCGCGCATGCATCCGTACGACGGCCGGGTGGTGAGCAACTTCATTCGCCAGGCCATTGCCGGGGAGCCCATCACGATCTACGGCGATGGAAGCCAGACGCGATCCTTCTGCTACGTGGACGATCTCGTGGACGGGTTCCTCCGCATGATGGATGCGCCGGACGACTGTTCCGGCCCGGTCAATCTCGGCAACCCGACGGAGTTCACGATCCGAGAGCTTGCGGAGCAGGTCGTCGAGCTCTCGGGCTCGTCGTCCACGATCGTCCGCGAACGCCCGCTCCCGCAGGACGATCCGAAGCAGCGACAGCCGGACATCTCCCGCGCCAAGTCGCTGCTCGAATGGGAGCCCACGGTCCCCCTGCGGGAAGGACTGCGGCGGACGATCGACTGGTTCCGATCGATCGATATCGAGAACTACCGGCCGCCGACTCCCAACTACTGAACGCGAGACCCTGGGGAGCCGAGCGATGCGCGTTCTGGCCATCCTGCTGCTGCTGGTCGCCCTGTTCTGCGCGTACGGCTTCCTCGCGGCTCACGAGCCCGGCATCTCGCCCGCGTGGCGATGGGGATACGCCGGGGCGGGAGGGCTGTGTGTGGCGTTGGCCCTGACCCTGTTCCTGCTCCGCCGGCCCGAACGTCGTTGAACGATGGTCGGGTCGGGGCGGTCACGGGGCGGCCGGCACGGTTCGTGGTCTCGGCTACTGACCACCCCCCGTCAGGGAACCCGATCAGGAGCCGAAAAGAGACCCCGAAAATTCACCGAACAGCCCTTGCGTTGGACGATGATCGGGTATCCTAACGCCTCCCGAACATTGACTCGACAGAAAGGGCCCGGTTATGGTGAGCGAAACGAGCAGAAACGGCAATTCGGCAGCACGAAACGCCAAGGCCGAAGCCCAGTCCAAGCAAACCCGAACAACCCCTGCCACCAATCGACCGGACCTCCCCTCGTCCGACCGGTCCAGCGGAGCAGATCGAGCGCAACGAAAGGACCCGAAGATGGCCAAGAGCGTGGTGGAAATGAAGGAAGGCGACCCGGCAGCCGGTTCCAAAGGAGCGTCTGCCAAGGGGGGCAACGCGGGGATGAACCCCGGACTGAGCAAGGAACGGGTTCAGGCGCTCGACCGCACGCTGGGCCAGATCGAGAAGACCTTCGGCAAGGGCTCGATCATGCGCCTCGACAACGACTCGACGCCGGTGATCCCCGGCATCTCGACCGGCGCCATCAGTCTCGATCTGGGGTTGGG
>JAGQOG010000219.1 GCA_020427695.1 Phycisphaerales bacterium | reverse complement strand
TCATGACGTACGAGTGAAACGGATCGCCTCGTGGGGGGTGTCGGGTGCCACGGCCTTCCAGGCCGTGCGGAGAGTTGCGACGTGTTCGGATGGGTGCCACGGCCTTCCAGGCCGTGCGTTGATGCGCTGCCCGTTCGGCACGGCCAAGATGGCCGTGGCACCCACTCCTATTGCTCACGAGGAGACGGCGAGTTGGCCAAGCAACGCCCGAAGGCGCTCCAACTCCACCCGTCGCGAGACAACGAGCACGACCGACCGGCGCCGCTCCCGACGGTCGCGATAGCGCACGGCGAGCACCGCACGCCCGTCGGGCAAGTGTCGGAGGCGCTGGCGCACGACGCGGTCGGCTCGAATGCGGACCCCCGACTGCCCGCGCGCGATGTGGATCCAGTTTGGTCGCACCTGCACGTGGCAGGGCGTGAGCACCAACTGGATCGCGCCCGCGACCAGGACGAGCGGGCCAATCGCGGGGACGACGGCCACAGCGCCCCATGGAATCACGGCCGCCGGGACCAGCCACTGGAACACGACCACGACCAACGCGGTCGCCGCCGCGCAGTTGAGAAACAGCCGAGTCCAGAACCACACACGCAGGAACCCGAAGGCACCGAGGGCACGCCAGTTCTGGCGCAACGTCACGCCGTACGGTGCCCACCAGGCAATCCGGTCCGGTCGCGACCTCACCCCGTCGACCCGATGACGGCGGGCAACGTTGGCAGTGCCACACCCGTCCGAATCCCACCCACGGCGACACCACACCACAGGAACGAACGCGCTTTGCTGCCGAATGGCGGAAGACCTCATCGCGAAACTCCGGAAGCACGGCCGGAGGATGGTATGGAGCAGATCCAGATCCCAGCGTCGGCGGGGGCGCCGTCCAGGCGCACCCGTGGGGTCGTGGCAGGAGGCGAACGCAGCGACGAACACGCTCGGGGCTTTCTGTAGTGAGCGACAAAGGCCACGCAGCGGCCCGACGTCGGCGCCTTGACAGGCATCGCCGCTCCCGGCAGTCTCCCTCCAACCATGCGGCTCCCCAACCTCCTCGCGACTCGGAAGGGACGGTTGGCGGCGTTCTTCTTCCTCTATATGACCGAGGGAATTCCGCTGGGCTTCGCCGCGACGGCGGTGGCCACGCAACTTCGCCGCCAGGACGTGGGTCCGGCCGCAATTGGTGCGTTCGTGGGATCCCTCTACCTGCCGTGGGCGTTCAAGTGGGCGTTCGGCCCGGTCGTCGATGTGCTGTCGTGGGAGCGCCTGGGAAGGCGGCGAGGCTGGATTCTCATCACCCAGCTCATGATGGCCGTCACGCTGCTCTCGGCGATCACGCTCCGGCTGCCCGAACAGCTTGGCCTCTTCACGATCATCCTCCTGATCCACAACACCTTCGGGGCGACGCAGGATGTCGCCATCGATGCCCTTGCCTGCAACACGCTTCACGAGGACGAGCGCGGAGCCGCGAACGGACTGATGTTCGGCGGCGCGTTTCTCGGCCAGACGATCGGCGGCAGCGGCGTGCTCTACCTGAGCGGCAGGATCGACTTCAGGCTCACGTTCTTCTTCGTGGCGGGGTGCATCCTGCTGGTCACGGCACTGGTGGTCCTGCCCATGCGCGAGCCGGCGAGTCCGGATCGGACCACCGCGCCTGGACCGCGCTGGCGCTCGGCCCTCCTCGAGATCCGCGCCTTCGCCAAGCTCTCGTTCCGCAGTGTGGTCGGCAGCCGACCGGCCTTCGCCGCCCTGTTCTTTGCGCTCCTGCCGATCGGCGCCATGTCGTTGGGCCTCGCCCTGGGCTCGAACCTGGCCGTCGAACTGGGCCTCAACGACAACCAAGTGGCCACGCTCAACTTCGTCTCGTCGGTGGTCTCCGCGGCGCTGTGCGTCCTGGGCGGCTTCCTTTCCGACCGCGTCGGTCGTCGGAAGCTCCTCGCGATCGGCGTGGTCCTCACCAGCATTCCCGTGCTGCTCATGATGGTCTTTCTCCAGCGCGCAGGATGGATCATGCCCGTCGAGATCGGGGCGCCGGATCGACCCGTCGTGCCCCACGCGGTCCTTGTCGTCTTCTGGATCGCATCGATCGTGTTCGCGGCCCTCAACGGCGTCAGCTACGGCGTGCGCTCCGCGATCTTCATGGACGTCACGAACCCCGCCGTCGCGGCCACCCAGTTCACCGCGTACATGGCGCTGATGAACCTGACGACGTCCTACACCGCCACCTGGCAGGGCGTGGCGATCGAGACGTGGGGCTATCCGGGAACGATGGCGGTGGATGCCGCGCTCGGCCTCGCGTGTCTGGCACTCTTGCCGTTCATGCGGCGCGTGCCGGAGGCGGAAGGCCGCTTGGGCGACGGGTCGGCGTCGGGGCGGGCCCGCGGGCTCGGACTCGGTCTCGCCACACTGCTCGTCGCGTGGATCCCCTACCACCTCTGGCACGATCGTCTCGGCGCGGCCCAGCCGATCGCCGACACGTTCTTCACGCTGTCCTTCGTGGCCTCGGCGGTCTTTCTCGCCGCCGGCGGGGCAGTGCTCAGCACATCGGCTCCGATCGCCTCGCGCGTCGGAGTCTGGGTGGCGCCGCTTCTCCTGCTGATGTGCGGCCGTGCCCACGCCGACACCCTGGCGGGCTGGCTCGGCCTCACCGACGCGCAAAACGCCTCCTCGCGCGCCATCGAGACCGCGCTGTTCGCGATCCCGGCCCTCGGGGCGGCGATGCTGCTGCTGTTGGCGCTGCGTCCCTGGCGCGAGCTCGAGGACCACACGGACGCAGGGACGAGTGACACCCCTACGACCCTCGATGCCCCGATGCCTTGATGCCTCGATGCCTCGATGCCTCGATGCCTCGATGCCTCGATGCCTTGATACTCCGCCCCGCCCCGCCGTCCACGGCTATCGTTCCCAACCCGTCCTTGGAGGCTTCAACATGACTCGACCCACCCGTCGCGAGTTCCTTGCCAGTGCCGCAGCGATTGCGGCGTTCTCCGGCTCGATCGGAGCCGCCCAGAGTGAAGGCGCGGGACGGACCACCGCCGGTTCAGGCTCGACCGGCTCGGGCCCGTCGCCCCTCGAGCGGCGCAAGTTCGGTGCGACCGACATGACCGTCACCGTTCTTGGGTTCGGCGGGGCCGAGATCGGCTACCAGGACGTGGATCAGGCCATCGTCGATCGGCTCCTGAACTCCGCCTTGGACGCAGGACTGAACGTGATCGACACCGCCGAGTGCTATGCGGACTCGGAGGAGGCGATCGGGAGGTCGGTGTCGGGTCGCCGGAACGACTACTTCCTCTTCACGAAGGTCGGCCACATGGAGCCCGGCGAGGCCGGTTGGACCCCGGCGTCGATCGAGCGGTCGATCGACCGCAGCCTTGAGCGACTGAAGACGGACCGTGTGGATCTCGTCCAGCTCCACTCCTGCGACCTCGACACGCTCAAGCGAGGCGCGTGCATCGACGCGCTCGAGCGTGCTCGGAAGGCGGGCAAGACCCGCTACATCGGCTACAGCGGCGACGGGGCCGCAGCGCTGTTCGCCGTCGAGAGCGGACGCTTCGACGCGCTTCAGACCTCGGTCAGCTTCGCCGACCAGGCGTGCATCGAGCTGACGCTCCCCAAGGCGCAAGCCGGAAACATGGGCGTGATCGCCAAGCGCCCCATCGCGAATGCCGTGTGGCGCTACGACGCGGAGCCGAGCCAAGGCTACCACGTGGACTACTGGAAGCGCCTCCAGAAGCTCAACTACGACTTCACCCGCGGCGACGCGCGCACGAACACCGGTCCTGATGGCGCTGCCGGCACCGCATTGCGCTTCACGCTCGCCGTGCCGGGTGTGGACGTCGCCATCGTGGGCACCACGAAGCCCGAGCGATGGAAGCAGAACGCCGATCTGCTGCGCCAGGGCGGTCCGCTCCCGCACGACCGCTACGAAGCCATCCGGGCCCGTTGGAAGGAAGTCGCGGCGCCGGACTGGACCGGACGAACGTAAGGGGCGCCGAAGGCGACCCGAGATCGCCGGATTCGCGCCAGACAGCCACTCCGGGAGGTACCCATGACCACGCTGCTGACGATCGTTGCGGTCGCCGCTCTCGCCGCGGCGCCGCCCGTGCTGCCGGAACGCTCGCCCGATGCCGTGATCGACACCGACGGCGACGGGCTCAGCGACTTCCAGGAGCGGCACAAGTACCACACCGATCCGCGCAGCGCCGACAGCGACGCTGACGGAATCCCCGACGGCGACTGGGACGAGCGGCGCGAGTACGCGTACACGGTGCGGGCGGTCGTGCAGGTGCTGCCGCCCGTCACACCGGACGTGTGCGGCGACGACTACCAGGACGCCCGGATCCTCGACGTCACCGATCGGTACGTCGAGCTCGAGGTGATCTACTACCCGCTCAACACCGTCGCCACTGCGATCGCGGCGGACCCCGATTGGCGCCGTACGGTTCGACCGTTGGCGGTCTGGACGGAGCCGGGGCTCACGGCGAATTGGGATCCGGCCATGCGCGACGAGCTGGTGCGCCAGCTCGCCGCCGACGGAATCGACGCCGGCTCGCTCGACGACGAGACACTGGTGCGCAAGGCGTCCCGCTGGCTCCTCGACCACGCCACGTACGAGGACGGCTTCACCACGTTCTGCACCCGATTCGTGGAGGGTGTGCCCGAGGTTCACCCGGCCCTGCGCGATTCGGGTCGCGACGAGGACACCGGCGAGCGGATCGATGTCGAGGCCGCCTGGGACCGCGAGCTGTTCGCACGCGGCATGTTCGCCAACGGAGTGCGCGGGTCGTGCACCTCGTCGGCGATCTATCTCGACGGCTGCCTGCGCGCCCTCGGGATTCCGACGCGCATCGTGCTGACGATTCCGGTGATCGACGCCTCCGACGAGCGCGAGCTGGCCTTGGTGGGGAACATCCGCCACCACGGCGTGCGGGCGGCGATCGAGGAGGGCACCTCCGGCCTCGGCCGCTCCTGGGCGAGCCACACCTTCAACGAGGTGTTCGTCGGCGGACGCTGGCGCCGGCTCAACTACGACCGGCTGGGGCAGAACACGCTCGATCCGCAGTTCTTCGGCCTGCTCACCCATGTCGCCACCTTCTCCGACTGGGCCGACGGCAACATGGCGGCGACATGGGGCGTCCGACAGCGCCAGCCGCCGCCCGACGATCCCTTCGGCGGATCCAACCCCTACTCGACGATCGCCCTCTCCGACCGTTTCGGCGCTCACGCGTCGATCGACAATCCCCCCGCGCCCGGCACCTACCAGCAGCTCACGATCGACCGTGTGCAGTGGTTCGGCGAGCACCCTGCAGGCGTGGACATGCGACTCGACGATCCCGAAACCGCCGGTCATCTGGTCGTGCACGTGGTCGAGGGAGCGCCCGGGGAAGGACCGCGCCAGTACAAGCGCTTCTACGACCGGGTCGGGAAGACGTTCCGACTGGAGGCTCCGGGGCACGGCACGATCCCGGTCCGTGCCACCCGCGGCTACTGGGCGGCGCCCGAGAAGGGCCTGCAGCACTTCTACCTGCGCATCGAGCCGGCCGATTTCGCCGGCATGGCGCCAGGCGTGGAGTATGCGCTGGTCGCAGTGGATGCGTCCCGCGCCGACGCCGACGCGCCGCGCTGGGTGGTGGCCGATGGCGTCACCATTCGCCTCGAGGCGGACGCGGCCACGGAACGCGATCGTGCCATCGCTGCGACTCCGGCCGGACCACCGGCCGCCTCGCCGGCCGTGGCCCCGGCGCCGGCCGCGGACGCCGCGGTGCTGACCTTGGACCAAGCGGCGTGGTCCGACGGGCCGGACAGCCCGACCGGGCCCATCCCCGAGCTCGGGCCGGTGATCCTGGTGCGCATGGGACCGCGCGGGTCGTTCGACGAGCAAAAGCAGTTCACGGAACAGGCCGACCGGCGCTTCTTCCTCGAGGCGCCCGGCGTGCCCACGCTCAAGGTCGGCGCGATGACGGGCGGGATCACGAGCGGCGATGCAAGCTACCTTGTCGTCCAGCTCGGGCCCGGCGATTGGCGCGATCTCCGCCCCGGTGTCGAGTACGAGCTCCGACCGCGGAACGCCAGCGCATCGCACCACTGGCGAATCGACCATCCGATCCGCCTCCGCCGCGAGTGAGTCGTTCGCGATCGCGATCGTGTCGCTGCTCGGGCAGTGGGCGCCGACGGCCCCCTTGCCCCGCGCTCGCACCAATGCGGTTTCGTCGGCGCCCAGGACCTCAGTGGTCCGTGTCGGGTCCTGCGCCGAGACCCAACGGCGCCGCCCGCACGATCGGGTCCGACCACGTGCCCGAAACGTGCCATGGCAACAGCCGGTCCGTCAATGCGCCGAGGAGGTCGCCCAGCGGACCGAGGATCGATTCGGCTCGCTCGATCACGCCGGCGTTGACCCGCAGGTCGAGCCGACCGTCGAAGGAGACGTCTCCGGTTCCTCGCGCGGCGACGAGCATGGACTGGATCATCGACCTGGTGACCCTCGCCCGATCATTCTCGATCGTGAAGTCGATCTCGCCCCGGTCGTTCGCGCCGTCCTCGGGCTTGGCGACCTTCAGGGCATTGGCCAAGGCATCCACGACGGGGAAGCCGAGCAGCAGGCCGTCCGTGATCTGGAGGGAGCCATCCCCGGTCATCGTGGGGTGCGCACCCGACCGGCTGCCGGCGAGGTCGAGCCTCAGGTCGACCTTGCCGGCAAGTTGCGACGACGAGTTCGCCGCCGGAGGGAACATGTCCTGGATCAGGACCTCCTTGGCCCTCACGTGCGCGGTGAACGGCCGATCATCCGCCAAGCCGACCGTGCCATCGGCATCGATCGTCCCGTTGAAGGCGTGCACGGAGAGTGGCGCAAAGGCGAACTCCATGTCTCGGATGGTCGCCTTCATGACGGCGGCGTCGATCGGAAACCGGTGATCGCGGATGGTGGCGCTGGCATGGCGAAGCGACGCGTCGATCTTCAGATTCGTCTCGCTCGTTCTTCCCAGGGGCACCCGGCCGCTCATGCCCAGCGTCAGCTCACCGACGACGTCGTACTGGCGCAGGAGCGCCTGGACGGAGGGCGTCAGCGACGAATAGTCGTCTCTCGACAGATCCGCCCTCAGTCTCATGTCGTCGAAGGCCAGGTCGCCGGTGTCGATGCTGATTCCACCCTTCCAGCCGAGCTGGACCACTGGCGCCCGATCGATGTGGGCGTCGAACGCATACCAGCCGGGTCGGCTCGCGTCTGGACTGGTGGCGAGATTCATCCCGAGCTGGTCGAACACCATCGGATGCGCACTCCCCGCGGCGTTCCACACGAGGGTTCCGCCGCTGATCGCGATCTGCCTGATGGCGAGGAAGTCGCTCGGTTTCGAAGATCCGCCATCGGCGTAGCGCTCGCCGCTCGTCGACTTCATGAATCGGCCGAATCCCTGGAGCGTGCCATCCGCGCGTTCGACCAGGTTCACGTGCGGATCGACGAACGTTGCCGCTTGGATCACCAACGGATGGCCCCGTTCCGGCGGGTCGCGGAACTCGAGACGCATCGACGACATCTCGACAATGATCGTTCCGTCGGACGTGAGCGAGACGTCCTTCAGGGTGACGGTGGCTGGCAACTCGAGTTCAAGGGTGCTGAAGTCGAACTTCGGCGCGAGCAAGTCACCGGCGATGCGTCGAACTTGGCTCGCGCACCAGCTCTCCAGCGGGTTCATGCCCCCGGGAGCGGAGCGCCACCACCATACGCCGACCACAGCCACCAGCAGCAACGCGACAAGGGCAAGAAGGACGAGACGGCCGAGCCGGAATGAATGGTGGGTGCGCATGACCTGCGGCCGCGCTCTGCGGCGTGATTGTAGCGACGGGCGAGGATAGCAACCCGCCGCTGGAAGCGAAGTGGGGAGACGAAGCGGTGAGACGTGAGCGAGTCCGGCATCCCATCCCCGCCAACGAACGGACATCCCGGAATGCGGGTACCGTTCCGCTCGGAGCGGCGAGGACAACGATCGGAGGTCGACCCATGCATGCCGGAAACTCGCCCCAGTGCTTCCCCGCCGTCATCCTCGCCGTGGCCGCGGGCCTGACCCCTGCGAGTCGCGGATCGGCGGCGGTGCTCGCGGTGCCGGAGGACTACCCGTTCATCTCTTGGGCGATCGCGGATGCGGTTGACGGCGACGAAGTCGTCCTCGCCCCCGGGACCTACCACGAGGCCATCGACTTCCTGGGCAAGGCCATCACCCTGCGCAGCGCGGATCCGTGCGACCCTGAGGTGGTCGCGGCGACCGTGCTCGATGCGTTGGTCTTCCCCTACGCCATCCGGTGCACGAGCGGGGAGGGCGCCGGCACGGTCCTCGCCGGCGTCACGGTCACGGGCTCCAGCCTGCCCGACGGCGGGGCGATGCACAACGGCGACGGCAGTCCGACGGTCGCGCATTGCGTCTTCATCGCCAACAGCAGCTACGGCCGCGGCGGCGCCATGTACAACGGCCCCGGCAGCAGTCCGACGCTGATCGACTGCGCCTTCCTCGCCAACGAAGCCAACCAGGGCGGCGCCTTGTACAACGACGCCGGCAGCAACCCCATCGTGATCGGCTGCCTCTTCAGCAGCAACACCACAACCTACACCGGCGGCGCCGTCCACACCGAGGGCGGCAGTCCGAGCTTCGTCGAATGCGAATTCGTGCTGAACGACGCCCACTACGGCGGCGCGCTGTATTCGCTTCCGGGCGGTGCCACCACGATCTCCAACTGCCGATTCTCCTTCAACAGCTCCTTCGGCGGTGGCGCGATCAACGCGACCGGCGATGCTCTTGCGATCGTCGGCTGTGGCTTCACCGAGAATTTCGGCGCCTGGGGCGGTGGCGCCATCGCGAGTACCGATGCCGACCTCCAAATCACCCGCGGCTTCTTTGCGCAGAACGTGGCGCTCGACGGCGGTGCGCTGTTGGAGGGCGGGTTCGCCCGATCCACGCTATTGAATTGCGACTTCATCGACAACGTGGCCACCAGCTCGGGTGGCGCGTACTCGGGGATCGAGAGCAGTCCGACCGTGATGCGCTGCACGTTCATCCGCAACGTGGCCACCGCCGTGACCGGCGGCGCCGTGCAGACCATCTTTGGCGACGTCACGATCGACGACAGCACATTCACCGGCAACCGCTGCGGCTACGCCGGAGGGGCGCTCGCGGCCGGACGGGCGGTCGTGCGGGGATCCACATTCACCTCCAACCGTGCCCGCCGATTCGGCGGCGCCGTTTGGATCCTGCCCGGGCGGTTCGCCATCCTCGCCGACACCACGGTCTGCGGCAACGTGCCCGATCCGATTGCCGGTGCATGGCAGGACGCCGGCGGCACGCTCGTCAGCGACGATTGTCCGCCGCCCGGACCCGACGGCACCGATCCCTAGACGAGGGACGATTGCTGCACGCTCCATACACTTGAGCGAGACAAAGTCCGTCCCATGCAGCGCCTGCTCTCGATCGCTCTCTTCCTTGGGTTGGGCACCGCCACGACCGTGGCGATCGCGGTCGGATGCGCCGCCCGCGCGCCATCGAGCCTGCCGTTGCGCATGGTTGAGGTCGAGCTCACGGATGCGGCCTACCAGAGGTTCGCAAGCGGCGTGAAGGATGGCGACCCGCTGCTCATCGAGGGGGACGGGACCTGCTGGTTGCGCCTGCCGACCGGCGAGCGCGGTCGACTCGCGGCGCTCGGATGCAGCGTACCGCCGTCCACAACGCTCGAGGTCCATACCGCTCGTGCCCGCGGCGTCGAACGACGCACCTCCACCTGCGTCTATCCGTCGCAGGGTTGCTTGGTCGATATCTCCCTCGTCTGCGAGGAGGTCCGCGCCGGGTGGCCGTTCCGTGCGTTGAACGGATGCCGCGTGCATCCCGCACGCTCGCAGTTCGAGCAATACGACACGCCGGACGCGAGCGATCCCGTCGTCCACGGCCTGGTGACCGTCGGTGGCGAGCAGCGCGACATCCCCTTCATGCCCCTTCCCCTGGGCTTCGCAGCGAACGCCTGCGTCTTTGCACTGTGCTGGTGGACCGTGCTCCTGGCGCCACAGCGAATCCGAAGTGCAGTCCGTGCCAGGCGGTTCCGATGCGCGCGATGCGGGTATCCCATCGGTTCCTCGCCCGTCTGCACCGAGTGCGGAACCAGGCTCGCGCCTCGGCGCTGCATCGGCCCATGAGCCATGTATCGACACCCCCAAGGGTCGCGTCGAGCGTGCGTGATCCAGTTGGGGGCCTTGGACCATCCACCGCCCCTCTCCTACCGTCATCCAAGGGTGCCAACCATGAACCGGGATCGATCGGCTCTGTCGCGCGACCGCTCG
>JAGQOG010000218.1 GCA_020427695.1 Phycisphaerales bacterium | reverse complement strand
TGATCAGTCCGCGGCGCGCCGATCGCCTGTCCACCCGCGACCTCGCCCTTCTTGCGACTGGCCTCGGATGTTCCACGCTCGCCCTGTTGGGCCCCGCCATGATGCTGTTCGGACGACCACGTGCCTTTTCGGCGGCGCGTCGGGCCATGGACCAACGGCTGGAGGCCAGCGCTCACGCCGTGATCAAGGAGTCGGCAACATGATCTCCCGTCTGGCTTGGGCCGCCTGGGCACTGGTGCCCGTCGGCGTCCTCTTCTTCCACTACGGGCCGGGGCAGAAGGCCTACGTCGAGGATCGGGCAGCGCGGATCCACCGCGCGGCGGTTGCCGCCGAACGGGACGCGGCGGCGTTGCAGGAGCGGGCCTACGCGTCCCACTTGGAAGCGCTCGAAGCGCGGCGCCGGGCATTCCTTTCCGGGGGGGCGGACGACGAGCGCGCGGCGCTCGAGGCGACGGCGGTCGAGGAGCAGGCGTACGCCACCGCGGCTGCGTCGTGGAAGACGGCGGCGGAGGGCTACCAGCAGGTGCTCGCCACGCTGGGCGATGCGGCGCCGGAACAGAGCCGCGCCATCCGCGTGGCCCGCGCCCGGGCCACCGTTCGCGCCGGGGAGATCTGGCCCGGCATCGCGGAGCTCGAGCAGCTCCTCGTCGAGTTCGACGCGACGAACCCGGACGACCAGCGCCTGGCCCGCGTGGCCCGCGAGGAGTTGGCCACGGCGTGCTACTACGGCGCCCGGCTGCTCCGGCTCTCGGGCATGCCGCCGCAGGAATGGATGATCGAGTCGGGCAAGGCGCGGCAGCAGTTCCGCTACCTCGCTGAGCAGGCGCGGGCGGAATCGGCGGACCATTCGACCGAACTTGCCACCGACTACCAGCGGAACCTCGAATTGGTTCTCAACCTCGAGCAGTCCACGCTCGTCGAGCTCCAGGGACGGCCGCTGCCCAAGGACTCCCCACGTCGCGGGAACATGGGGAACCGTCCGAACGGCCAGGATGGGAAGTCCCAGCGTCCGCCCAATCGGCGGGACGCCCGCGGCGCCGGTGGCGCGGAGGCGATCCGCGATGGATGGTGAGCGAGAGAGGGACAAAGGGACGAAGGGACAGAGGGACAGAGGGTGCCACGGCCTTCCAGGCCGTGCGCCTCGTACGACACATGTCGGCACGGCCAAGATGGCCGTGGCACCCGGCCTTCCAGGCCGTGCGCCTCGTCCGACGCACGTCGGCACGGCCAAGATGGCCGTGGCACCCGTGGAGACGCGTTCACCCGTTGATTGATGCCAGTCGGTCCGTCGAGACGCACGTCACAACCCCATGAGACCGGTCATGCCACACCGCCAGGATCCCACCGTTCGCACCGCTCGTTCGTTCTTCGCCACCGTGTTCGCGGCATCGATTGCCGGTGTCGCGCTGGCCCAGGTGCCCGCGGTGCGCCTGCAACGAGTTGTGCCGGTGCAGTCCGCCCCCGCCCAGCCGGCGACGGCCGTCTCGGTGGCGCCGGCCGTTGCACCACCCCCGGCACCGGGCGCCGGATCGTCGGCATCGAATCTCTCCCCCCAGGAGTTGGCCGACCTCAAGCGCGAGTACGACGCCTCCACTGAGGAGGAACGGGCCGTTCTGCGCGAGTACGTGAAGGCGATGGGCATCGATCTCGATCGCGCCCTCGGTCTCTCTGGCGCCGCGGCGCCCGTCGCCCAGACGCTTCTCCAGGCCGTCCAGGCAATCGACTTCGCCCGCACGCCGCAGGCCGTTCTTGCGGCCCGATCGAAGCTCGGGTTCCAGGCGGCACCAGCGCCGGACCGCGCCGATGTTCCGGGCACGGCGCAGTGGATCCAACTCCAGGTGATGGCCGGCGAGTGGGACGCGTTCGCCGCGTTCCTCGGCGGTCTGCCCGACAGCGACGCCCAAGGCGTCTACGCGCATGTGCTTCAGTCCATGAATCGGCCGCCAAGGGGCAATCCCAACGTGAAGCCCGACCCGGCGCTCCTGCCGGAAGACGTCCTGGCGCTCGCCGACGCGGCGCCGGGCGAGTTGAGCGAATGGCAGTTCGACGTGCTGGCCCAGCTTCTGCGCACCGCCGCCACGAAGTACAGCACCGGACCGATGCTGGCGGCCATCCAGTCGGGCACGCGCCTGTTCGGACCGCAGGACGACGCGAGCCGCGCCCGCACCGTCCGCTTCCTCGTGGCCGCCGACCTCGTGGTGGACGCCTACGCCTATTTCCCGCCGCTCGACGAGGCGCGGGAACGGAACGATGCCCAGGCGCTCCTGAACCACGGGCGCTACCAGCAGGACCTCGCGGAGAGTCCGCGCGGCGCCCAGGAGCGCGACCGCCTGCTCCGCGACGCCTGGTCGCTCTACGGCGAGGTCACGCTCATGGACGAGGCCGAGGCGTCCGTGCGCCAGGACGCGCTGCGACGTGCGATCGATCTGCTCCCCAGCATGCCCCCGGCACCCGCGACCGCGTGGCTCGAGGAGGTCTTCTCCCGCTCGTCGCTTGGTCCGGCGGCGCTGGAGGTCATTGCTCTCAAGGCGGTCTCGCTGCGCGACACCAACCTCGACGAGGCCAAGCGGGCCCAGACCATTCTCACCATGAAGGAGTCGGTGGACATTCTCCTGGCCCAGGAGGGCTTGGACATCCGACAGCTCCGGGTGCCGCTGCGCATGCTCACCACCGCACTGATCGGCGAGGCGGATGCGGCGCTGAATCCTTCCGGTCCCCGGCAACGGCAAGGCAACACAGGGAACTCGGCGGAAACCCAGCTCCTTCTCCGCGCCTTGCCCGACGAGAACTGGCTCGCCGCCCTTGAGCCGAGCCTGGCCAGCCGCGCCTACCAGACCGCGATCGGCATCGCCCTGGCGGCGGACGAGGTGGATTTGGCCCTCGACTACCTCGCGGCGGCGGTCAAGCGCTTCCCCGGCGACGGCGTGGACTTCGCGGACCGCTTCCTCCAGGGCTGGGAGAAGCGGATGGTCCGTCCGTCGGACATGTTCAACGACCAGATCTTCTTCTACGGCTTCGTGCAGAACCAGATGCCCGCGGCGCCGCTGACCCGCGGTCGCCAGCGCCGCAACCTCGACCGGTTGGCCCGGATGATGGCCCTCCTCGACTCGATCGGCGTCGATTCGCGCCGGCTGCCCAGCGTGGCCGCGGTGTTCAAGGCGTGCCACGGGCAGACGGAGATCTTCACCCGCGACGGCATCGAGCGCGTGTTCGGGCCGATCGATCAGATCGACCCCGCGACCAGCGCCGCGCTGGCGGAACAGATGCGGAGCGGTCTGAGCGGCGACTGGCGCGATCGCCAGGCGCAGCAGGCCGCGGGCATGAAGCGGTCGGGTGCGGAGATCTCCAAGATGGTCGAGGACGGCTATGCCCTGGCGCTCGAGCTGATCGATCGATCGCTGGCGGCCGATCCGACGTCGTGGCGCCATGCGGTCACCAAGGCGGCGCTCGCCTTCGACCGCGTCGAGTTCAAGCAGTCGGAGTCGAAGCAGGACTTCGCCACCTACAACCAGTACCGCAAGGAGGCGTTCGCCGCCTTCGCCCAGACCGCGGAGCGCTACGCCGACCTCGTGCGCCGTGGCGATCAGCGCGACGACCCGAGCGTGTACCTCGCGTGGTTCAACGCCGCGGTCGGCGCGACGGAGCTCAACTACCTCACCCGCGACGACCTGCTCGTCGAGGGATCTCCGCAGGACGACCAGATCGATCTCATCCGCAAGGCCCTCCAGGCGCTGCCGCCCGATGCCGCCGACCGGCACGTGGCGGCCTTCGCCCAGGTCATCGAGGGAGCGCTCCCGCGGCTGGCCCCGGAGGTGAAGCCGCGGGTCGTGCGGCACGCGATGCGGATCGTGGGCGACAACCCCGGTG
>JAGQOG010000217.1 GCA_020427695.1 Phycisphaerales bacterium | reverse complement strand
CTGCGGCAAGACCACGACGCTGCGGATCGTCGCGGGCCTCGAGCGCCCCGATGCCGGACACGTCCGGCTGGGCGGACGCTCCATGGACGGCGTCGCGCCTGAGGATCGCGACGTGGCGATGGTCTTCCAGAACGGAGGGCTGTATCCCCACATGACGGTGCGGGCCAACCTGGAGTTTCCGCTGCGGATGCGGCGCGTCCCGGCGTCGTCGCGACTGGCCCGCGCCCGTGCCGCGGCAGAACTCGTTGGCATCGCCCATCTGATCGACCGTCGGCCGGGGGCGCTCTCGGGCGGCGAGCACCAGCGGGTGGCTCTGGCCAAGGCGATGGTGCGCGAGCCCGCGTGCTTCCTTCTCGACGAGCCGCTGGCCAGCCTCGACCTCGGGCTTCGCTTGCGGCTGCGGAGCGAACTCAAGGCCCTTCATGCCCGGCTCGGTCGCACCACGATCCTCGTCACCCACGACCAGGAGGAGGCGATGGCCCTCGGGGATCGACTGGCGGTGTTGAGGAACGGCCGGCTTCAGCAGGTGGCGAGGCCGCTCGAGATCTACCGTCAGCCGGCAAACCGCTTCGTGGCCGGCTTCATCGGTGCGCCGCCCATGAACTTCATCGAGGGCATGATCGAGCGCGCGGACGGGGAGGTGCGCCTCCGGGCGTCCGGGCTCGTCATCACGCTGCCCCCTTCGATCGACGGACGCGCGGCCCCGGCCTCGTCGGCGGTCCTGGGCGTCCGGCCCGAGTCGCTTCGCTTCGCGGAGCGCCCGGAGCGGCCTGCAATTGCCGTCGCGGCGAAGGTCGAGGTCGTCGAGCCCCTCGGCGATCGGACCGACGTGGTCTGCACGCTGGAGAACGGTCAGCGCATGGTCGCCCGGACGTCCTCCGGCGAGGCGCCCGCGGCGGGAGCATCGGTAACGCTTTGCGCCGACGGCGCCGATGTCCGGCTCTTCGAAGCCGGTCCCGACGGAAGGGCGCTCCGATGACCGCCGCGGTATCCACGGTGGCGCTGGGCCGGGCGATCTGCGGCGACGAGTGGCAGGCGACGCGCCGCGAATGGCTGGTTGCCGACGGCCTCGGCGGGTACGCGTCCGGCACCGTCGCGGGAGAGGCGACGCGGAAGTACCACGGTCTCCTCGTCGCGGCCACCGATCCGCCCGGTCGGCGCGTGCTGCTCCTGGCGGCGCTCGATGCCGAGTTGGCGATTGATGGCGAGACGATCCGGTTGGCCACGCACCGCTGGGGCGACGGGACTGTGGATCCGAAGGGATACGTCCACCTCGAGCGATTCGAACTCGAGGATCGGGTCCCGACGTGGTCCTGGGCGATGTGCGGCGTCCTTCTCGAGCAGCGCGTTTGGATGCGGCATGGGGAGCCGACCACGCTCGTGCAATTCACGCTTCGGCGCGGCGGACCGGTGCGCCTGCGGCTCAAGGCGCTGACCACGCACCGGTCGCATCACGCGCCCAATCCCGCTCCGCGCCCCGGCCCGCGCGTCGATCGGACGGATGGCGGCGTGCGGGTGGTCGCCCACGAGGGCGCCGCCGTCCTGCATCTCGCGGTGGCGCGGACCGGAGGTTCTGGCGCGTCCGCGGCGTGGCAACCGGCGGAGGGCGCGCTCTACCGCAACATCTTCCTGCGCGAGGAGGCCGCCCGCGGGTACGACGCGACCGACGCCGTTCATCACGCCGCGACCATCGAGATTGTCCTGAAGCCGGGCCAGTCGTTCACGGTCGCCGCATCGACGACGGCCGTGGCCCCCTTCGCCGGCGATGCGGAACTCAGCGTGGAGCGGGCGCGGACGACGGCGCTCCTCCAGCAGGCGGAGGCGATGCACGGGGCGATTGCGGATCCGGCCCGGCGGGCACTGGTGCTCGCCGCCGATCCGTTCCTCGTCCGACGGAACGTTTCCGGCGGTGGAACCGGCACCACGGTGATCGCGGGCTATCCCTGGTTCGAGGACTGGGGTCGGGATGCGATGATCAGTCTTCCCGGCCTCTGCCTGGCCACCGGGCGGATCGACGAGGCGGCCAGCGTGCTGCGGCTGTTCGCCGCCTCGCTGGAACAGGGGATGCTCCCCAACCGGTTCCCCGACGAGGGAGGCGTGCCCGAGTTCAACACCGTGGACGCGACCCTTTGGTTCGTGGAGGCCGTGGCCCGCACGATCGCCGTGGCCAACGATCCTTCACTGCTGCCGGATCTTTGGCCGGCGCTGGAGTCGATCGTCGAGTGGCACCAGCGCGGCACGCGCCATGGCATCGGCGTCGATCCGGCGGACGGACTCCTGCGGGCGGGGGAGCCTGGTGTCCAACTCACCTGGATGGACGCCAAGGTGGGCGACTGGGTGGTGACGCCGCGCATCGGCAAACCGGTCGAGATCGCGGGGCTGTGGCACAACGCCCTCTGCCGCATGGGGGAGTTCGCGCGGCGACTCGGCGCCGATTCGTCCTCATACGCCGCCGCCGCGGCCAAGGCCGCGGCTGGTTTCGCCCGCTTCTGGAATCCCGACCGGAACTGTCTCTTCGACGTCCTCGACGGCCCCGACGGAAACGACCCGTCGGTGCGTCCGAACCAGGTCCTGGCCGTCGCGCTCGCGCACGTGCCGCTCGACGACGCTCGACGCCGGGCGGTGTTGGCGCGTTGCGAGCAGGCGCTGCTCACCTCGCACGGACTGCGCACCCTGGCGCCGGACGACCCCGCGTACATCGGCCGGTATGCGGGCGATCAACGTTCGCGCGACGCGGCGTACCACCAAGGCACGGTCTGGCCCTGGCCGCTGGCGTCGTTCGTGCGGGCGCATCTTGCGGTGCACGGCGATGCCGCGGCCGGGCGCGATCTCCTGTGTCCGCTTCTGCTGCACCTCTCCGATGCCGGGCTGGGCAGCACCAGCGAAGTGTTCGACGGCGAAGCACCGCACGAGCCGGGCGGCTGCCCGTGGCAGGCGTGGAGCGTGGCGGCGATCCTCGAGTCGTTTCACGCGATCGACGCGGTGGAGTCGGTGCGGGGCGGGTGATCGGCCGTGGCGCCGGGCCCGGACGCGCCGCCCGCTCCGGACCATCGGCTCGACGCTTCGTCCCGTGCGTTCCGTGGGCGAAAGCCTTTTCCATCCCGGGCCCGTCCGCTATGCTCGCGCTTCCCGGTCGCGTGCCGACCGCCGGCGCGGACGGTCCCCTTGTGGCCCTCCGGCGCTCTCCTTCATCCTCGCCCCGAACCGCACGGGAGTTGCCCATGTCCGAACAGCCCATCGCACCCGATCCCCGCTCCGACTATTCCCGCCGAGCGTTCCTCGCCGCCGGCGCCGCGGCTGCCGCAGGCGGCGCGATCCTGGCGGCGGGAGCCGCCGCCGCCGATGGGCCCGTGGCCGGACCGCCGCGCGACAAGGCGCCGAAGGGCAAGCCGTTCAAGCGCGTCGCGGACGGGGAGCCGATCCGCATGGGCGTGATCGGTACGGGCGGGATGGGGAGCGGCCACTGCGGCGCCTTCATGTCGTTGGCCAAGGCAGGCAAGGAGAACGTGCAGATCGTCGCCTTGGCCGACGTCTGCCAACCCCGGCTCGAGGCCGCGCGCCAGCAGTGCGAGAGCGGCCAGGGCATCACGGTGGACACCTACGGCGACTACCGGAAGCTGCTTGAGCGCGACGACATCCACGCCGTGCTCATCGCCACGCCGGAGCACTGGCACGCGAAGAACGGCGCCGACGCGATCCTCGCCGGAAAGGACGTCTATCTCGAGAAGCCCATGACCCTCGACCTGCCGATGGCGCTGTACCTCCGCAGCGTGCAACAGGCGAACCCCGAGATCATCGTCCAGGTGGGTACGCAGATGACGCGCTTGCCCAAGTACCCCGCCGCGCGGCAGATGGTCAAGGACGGCAAGATCGGCACGCCGGTCTGGAGCCAGACGAGCTACTGCCGCAACTCCAAGGAGGGCGAGTGGCTGTACTACAGCATCGATCCCGCCTGGAAGCCCGGCGTGAACCTCGACTGGGACATGTGGTGCGGCCCGCTCGGCGCGGCTCCGTGGGATCCCGAGGTCTACGCTCGCTGGCGGCGCTACAAGAAGTACTCGACGGGCATCATCGGCGACCTCCTGGTCCACGTGATGACGCCGCTCACGCTCGCCGTCGATGCCGGATGGCCGACCCGCGTCGTGGCCAGCGGCAACCACGAGGTGGACAAGGCGATGGAGAACTTCGACCAGGTCAATCTGACGATCACGTTCGAGAACGGACACCAGATGATCGTGGCCGGGAGCACCTGCAACGAGGTCGGCCTCGAGACCATGATCCGCGGCCACAAGGGCAACCTCTACCTCGGCGGCCGGCACTGCGAGTTCCGTCCGGAGCGCATCTTCGTGGACGACGGCCTCGAGCAGGAGCGCATCGAGTGCGAGGACATCGGCAACGACCAGGATGTCCACCGGCTCAACTTCATGAAGTGCGTCCGCACGCGAGAGCGGCCCGACAGCGACATCGAGCAGGGCACCAAGATCATGGTGATCGTGGACCTGGCGACGCGTTCGATGTGGGAGGGCGGAGCGTATCGATTCGATCCCAAGACGATGACGGCGTGGAAGGTGTAGTGCGATCCGGGGACGGCGAGCCGCCGTTCGCGTGCCGTTTGGCGCGGATGGCGATGGGCACGCGCTTCGAGCTGGCGCTGCCCGGCAATGGTCGTCCCCGGCGAGACCTTCGCGCCGCGGGCGAAGCCGCGCTGGACGAAATCGCGGAGTGGGACCGCAGGCTGAGCGCGTTTCGACGCGACAGCCTGCTGTCTTTTTTGATGCGGGAAGCGGTCGATCGCCCCGTCCCGATCGACCGCGACACGTTCGGGCTCCTGGCCATGTGCGTGGACACGTGGCGGCGCTCGGGCGGTCTGTTCGACATCGCGGTCGGAGGGGCCATGCGGGCCTGGGGATTCCGCGATGGCATCGGGACGACGCCCGCGTCCATGGTCGAAGCGGTGGGTGCGAACCACTCGTCGGCGGATGTCCTTTTGGATCCGGAGCGATGCACGGTGCGCTTGGCCCGCCCCGGCATCCACCTCGACCTGGGGGGCGTGGCCAAGGGACACGCCATCGACCGGGCGGCCGCGGTCCTGCGCGACGCCGGGATCGAGCACGCCCTGCTGCACGGTGGCACGAGTGCCGTGGCGGCGCTGGGCGCACCGGACCAGGCAGACGCGTGGTCCATCGCCATCGCTGTTCCCGACGGTGCCGCCCCGCCGGTCCGCGTGGCCCTGCGCGACGCGTCCTTGGCGGTCTCGGCTCCCCACGGCCGCATGGTGGGGGGGCACGGCCACATCATCGATCCGCGGACTGCGTCGCCCGCCGCGTGCGCAATGGTGGCGGTGGTGCTGGGCCGATCGGCACGGGACTGCGACGCATGGTCCAAGCCGCTGATCATCGACCCCGGGGAGCACGGACGGCCCGTCGGCATGCCCGACGAACTCACGAGCTTCGTGGCGTGCACTGACGATTCGGGACTCTGCTATCGCGGCGGCGGACCCCTCTGGGACGCGGTGACGGCATCCGAACGACCGATCGTCCGCTCCGTGCTACCTTGACCGCTCGGCGCCGACGGTCGTCGCCCACTCCAACACTCCTGCGATCAGACCAATGACCCCATTCGATCGTCGTGCTTTCCTCCAGAGCTCCGCCGGCCTCGCGGCCATGGCACTGATGCCGGACTTCCTCGCCGCGGCGCCCACCGCCGACGAACCCGTGGGCTTCGCCGTGATCGGCGCTGGTCGGCAGGGGCGGGCCGTGATGTCCGAGATCCAGAAGCTCGAGGCCGCGAAGGTGGCCGTCGTGTGCGACAACGATCCCGGTCGACTGCGCTCCGGCCTCGGGCGGGCGCCGGGCGCCGAGGGCGTGGAGGACTTCCGTACGGCGATCGACCGCAGGGACGTGCAGGCAGTGGTGGTCGCGACGCCGACCCATGTGCACCGTGCCATCGTCGAAGCCGCGTTGGCGGCCGGGAAGCACGTGTATTGCGACGCGCCCCTTGCCAGCACCGTGGACGATGCCCAGGCGATCGCGAAGGCGGCCAGAAGCGCCAAGTCCGTTTTTGCGGCGGGGTTCGAGGGACGATCCAATCCGGTGTACAAGCTCGCACGGACCTTCTTCCGCTCCGATTCTGTGCGCGAGCTGATCGCCATGCGGGCGCAGGAGCTCCAGAAGACATCGTGGCGCTACCCGTCGTCCGACCCCGCCCGCGAACGGGCGGTGAACTGGCGGCTCGACCCCGAGGTGTCGATCGGCCTGGTGGGGGAGCTCGGGTCGCATCAGTTCGATGTCGTGAGCTGGTACCTCGGGGACTATCCAACCTCGGTGCGCGGGACGGGTTCGATCCGGCTGTACCACGACGGGCGCACGATGCCGGACACCGTCGAGGCGGACCTCGGCTACGAGAAGGGCGCCCGCTTGCAGTACCTCGCCTCGCTGGCGTGCAGCTTCGAAGGCCGCCACGAGGTCTTCTACGGCTCGAACGCAACGATCAAGCTCGCGTGGACGCACGGCTGGATGTTCAAGGAGGCCGACGCGCCGACGCAAGGCTGGGAGGTCTACGCCAACCGGCAGCAGTTTCACAAGGACGAGGGCATCACCCTGATTGCGGATGCCACGAAGCTCGCATCGCAGGGAAAGCTGAAGGAGGGAGTCGGACTGCCGAATCCTTCGCTCTACTACGCCCTGGAGGACTTTCTCCGGGCGATCGTGGACGGATCACCGGTCGGATGCGACGCACTCGAGGGCATGCGATCCACCATCGTCGGCGTGCTCGGCCACCAGGCGGTCACGTCGGGCGAGACGATCGCGATCGATCCGGCGCTTTTGGAGCTCGCCTGAGTTCGAGGAGTCCGAGATGACGCACGAGAGCTCGCTGCGTTTGCGTTCGCTGCCTTTCGGTGCCCGTCTGGGCATGACCCTCCTCCTGCTGGTCCTGCTGGGCGGCTTGGCGGCGGCGTCGGCGCACCTCGTGCTGCACCACGAGAACCGCGACGAGGAGCCGGGGCTGTCGCGACTTGACATCACGGGTGCCTATCACGGCGTGCTCGTGCCGTCGCCGCTGTTGGGGGCGCTGGAACGCGGACACCCCGAGGAACTGGCGCCGTCCGCACGGGATGCCCTGCTGGCGTGGCTGCGCGGAAATCGTGTGGATCGAGACTACGACAACCTGGATCTCGGCGACCTGGCGCCGTCGGAGCTGCTCGCCGCGAACTGTCTCCAGTGCCACAGTCCATCCGCCGACGCAGCCGTGGCGAGTCCGCCGATGCTCCAGAACTGGCAAGAGGTGAAGCGCGTTGCCTTCACCAAGGAGATCAGCCCCACCCCGTTGCCGATCCTGGTCAACTCGACGCACGCCCATGCCCTGACGCTGGGAGCGATCGGTTTGCTCCTGGTGCTGCTGATGGGGCTGACGCGCTGGCGACGCTGGCTGGTCGGCCTGGTGGCATTCGGGCTGGGTGCGGGACTCCTGTGCGACATCGGCGGCTGGTGGCTGGCGCGACCGTACGAGAGCGCGGTGATGCTCATCGTGGCGGGCGGCGCCGCGTTCAGTGCCAGCGTGGTGCTGGCGACACTGCTGATCCTCGGCGAGTTGTGGTTGCCGTCGTTCTCGTCCGAAAACCCCTGAACGGGTGCCACGGCCTTCCAGGCCGTGTGTGGACACGCGGGACGTTCGTCACGGCCAGGATGGCCGTGGCACCCGGCGCGAGAGGCCGTGTGTGGACACGCGGGACGTTCGTCACGGCCAGGATGGCCGTGGCACCCAACGCGCAACCCTCGATGCCTCGATCCCTCGGTCCCTTGATGCCTTCGACAGAGTCGCGTG
>JAGQOG010000216.1 GCA_020427695.1 Phycisphaerales bacterium | reverse complement strand
TGGGGCAGGAGACGTTCAGATCGACGACCGGCAGTTTCGGCTGGGCGTCGAACGCCTCCGCGATCGCCAGGTAGTCCTCGACGCTGTTGCCGGCGATCGATCCGACCAGCACGGTGTCCAGGCGGTCGGCGGCCGGCAGCTTCTCCGACAGGAACCGATCGAGCCCCACGTTGGCCAGCCCGATCGCGTTCAGCATGCCGCCCGGCAGATCGATGATGCGCCAGGGAGCGTTGCCCTCGCGGGGACTGCGGGTGATCGACTTCGTGACGATCGCGCCCAGCTCGCGCGGCGCCAGGCAATCCGCGAGTTCGTCCACGTAGCCGCAGGTTCCCGCCGCCGCCACCACCGGATTGCGGAGCGTGATGCCGGCGAGGTTGGCGGAGAGATCGGCCATGCGGTCGAGTTTCGGCGGCGAGCGACCGAGTGTATCAGCGGGGCTCGGCGGAGGGCTCGGCGCAGGCACCCGCGACGACCTTGTCGGCACCGTTCGGTGTCCATAGGCTTTGGACGGCGTTGCCGTCGGCGACGAACCGGAACCCCCACTGAGGCTCGAGCCCGTCATGACCGATCTCAGCACGCGAATCGCCCAGTTCGAGAAGATGGCCTCGGCCGATCCGGACAACGACATGGCCCACTTCAGCCTGGGCAGCGCCTATCTGCAGGCCGGGCGCCACGCCGAGGCCGCGACGAGCCTCGAGCGCTGCCTCGCGCTCAATCCCGAGATGAGCAAGGCGTATCAGCTCTGCGGCCAGGCGATGATCGGGGCCGGCTGGACCGACAAGGCGGTCCAGGTTCTCAACAAGGGCTTTGAGGTCGCCGCGACAAAGGGCGACCGCATGCCGCAGAGCGCGATCGCCGACCTGCTCAGTTCCATCGGGCGCGAGCCGCCCAAGGTGGCCAAGACGGCTGTGCCCGGCGCGGAAGCGGCCAAGGGTTCGTTCGTGTGTCAGCGCACCGGTCGACCGGGCACGCAGCTCCCGCGGCCTCCGTTCCGGGGTCCGGTCGGCGCGTGGATCCACGCCAACATCTCCGCGGAGACGTGGCGCGACTGGATCGGTCAGGGCACCAAGGTGATCAACGAGCTTCGCCTCGACTTCAGCCGCGACAAGGACCAGGAGATCTACGACCAGCACATGCGCGAATACCTCGGGATCGACGAGGACACGCTGGCGCAGATCCAGTTGCGCGCGTAGGGGGCCTCGGATGGGCGGGCAGGGGTCGTGCGCGCGGGGGGCGGTAGGTCGTCGAGGACAGGTATCAGGTAGCAGGTATCAGGTGTTCGTGCCCCGGAACGCCGAACGCTGGTCGCGAGGGCGGACCGGGGTCCTCGCTCGCCACCAGCGCTCGACGTTCTCAGGCGTCCTCTACCTGATACCTGATCCCTGATCCCTCGTCCCACGCGTCCGGCTCGTCACATGCGTGAAGCGCGAGATCAGTTCCCCGCGTTCTGGCGTGCCCGCCGTGCCATCGCGAGCTGTCGCTGCAAGTTGGCGATCTGGCGCTCGAGCGCGTCCTTCTCGGGAACGCCGAGCTCGTAGCGCATCACGTTTGGGGCCCGCTGCCACCATTGGATGAGCTGCTTGAGCAGGTTGATGCGGGTGCCGAGGACCTCCTCCGTGTCGCCGCTGCCCGAGCCCTTGAACTGGAGCCGTTGGGCGATCAGGGGGACCTCCTCCTTGCACTGCTTGACGGTGCGCTGCCAATCGGCGTGCAGCTTGCGGCCGTAGTCGCTGATCTCGTACCACTCGGGAAGCTGCAGGAGCTTGGCGAGCTCCTCCGTGGTGTCGGCGGTGCCGTCGGAGAAGTGGCAGTCGAGCGCGGTGGAGGCGTTGAAGACCAGGTTGTCCTTCTCGTTGGACAGGACGGTCGCGCCCTGCATCGTGTCGTACCAGGTGACCTTGCCGGTCACCGGATCCTTGTCGTAGGAGGCGAGCAGCGGTGCGTGGATCATGGCCCGCACCGGAATCGGGTTCCGACCGCCCATCTCCGCGACCTGACTGCACTTGTCGAGCCACGCGTCGAGCTCGCGGCCCTTGATCGCATCCTGCCCCGAGAACATGGTGATCGCACCGAGCGTGCCGACCGACTGGAAGTAGATCTCGTCGCAATGGAGCGCCGTGAAGGCGGCTCCGGAGATCGCCTCCTTGATCCACGCCACGAACCGGTGACGGTCCTTCAACTTCTTGAACGAGTCGTGGATCTTGTCGCCCTCGATCACCAGACCGCCGGGCGAATCCACGATCAACACGATGATCTGGCCGGGGCCGTACTTGTCCGCCTCGGCCGCGATCGCCTCGATCTCCTCGTGGCGGAGCCCGATGCCGACGGTGCCTTCCAAGGGCAGCACGAACACGCCCTTCTTGGGACTGACGAGATAGCCGTCCTTGCCCTTCTGCGGCGGGCCCGACCCGACATCGCCGCCGGGAGCGGCGGTCCCGGCGCCGGGGCCTGCGGTTCCGGAGGCCGGCTTGGAGGACGTGCCGCCCGGTGCGGTGGCCGTGCCGGTCGGCGCCGAACCGTCGGTGGATCGGAGCGAACGGAGGTCGGCGTGGAAGATCGTCTTGTTGACCTTGTTGCCGCCGATCTCGCCGTCGATCTGCACGTAGAGGCGTTCCGCCTTCACCAGGCGACCGACGATCGTCAACTCGACGCCCGACTCCACGAATCGGGCCTCGACGGTGTCGTTCAATTCGCCGCGCCAGGTCGAGCCGTCGCGAAGGAGCACCTCCAGCGAGCCGGCGTGGGCCGCGGGCGCAAGCGCGAGCACGGCGAGGGCGAGCATCGGGCCGACGAGGGCCCGGAGAACGGCGAGCATCCTGCTGTTCATGCGAATCATTCGGGTGAACTCCAACGACGGTGCCTCAACAGTCTGTTTTCGCGGTGTGCGGTGATGGTTCTACCGACGCGACGGTGCCCGGGTTCGATCAGCGGCGCCGTCCGCCGCCGCCACTGAGCCCGCCGCCGCCGCCCACGCCGCCGCGTCCGCCGCCCTGCTGCTGCTTCCGCGCGGCGCGGATCTGCTCCTGGAGCTGCTCGATCTGGATCTTGATGGCGTTCTTGTCGGCGCCGGTCGCGCTGCGGAACCGGATCTCCACGGCGGGATACTTGATCATCGCCCCGAGGATCCGCTCGAGGCGCTCCTTCGCCTGCCCGAGGTACTTGATCGCATCGTCGCCCTGGGCCCAGCCCAGGTACTGCTGGTACTCCTGCACCCAGGTCGTGCACAGGTCGAGGGTCCGCCGCCAATCGTCGATGTAGCGTTCGACGGTCGCCTCGCATCCGGGCACCTCGCGGTACTCCCGGTAGCCCAGGAGGAACATGAGGTCGTCCTTGGTGTCGGCGATTCCGTCGCAGATCCCGGTGTCCTCGGCGAGTTGCGCGGTGAACTGCGACGTGCGCTTCTCGTCGTCGTCGATGATCCAGGTTCCGGTGGTGTCCAGGTGCCACGTCACGTCGCGCCCCTCGAAGGAGCAGCTCAGCCGCTTCTCCGGACGCATCATGGCCTCGCCGATGTCGAGCGGGTATCCACCCTGCTCGATGAACCCCTTGCCGATTCCCGTCCATGCCGCGAGCATCTTCGCCCGCACGTCCGGATCGCGCCACTGCATCACAGGCATGAGCACCTTGCCCAGTCCGGCAAGACGGGCCTCGCTGGTCATGTACATGTCGGTCCACGCCAGGGCCATCAGCGACCCGAAGCCGACCGAGTCCTCGACCCACATCACCTGCGGGATGTCGCGGATCTCCTCGTGGAGCATCTGCACGATCTCGCGGTACTCGCCGAGCATGAACTGGCTCGCTTCGGCGGGATCGTCGTCCTGGAGGTAGAAGATCGTGTTGATGTCGGCGCAGTTGAGCACGAACACCACGAGGTCGGGCTTGGTCTTGCGGATGTCGTCGATCACGTCCTTGTAGATGCTCGGATGGACATCGGTGCCCATCTGGCCCTTCATCGGGACGAAGTAGACATCGGGAATGCCATCGTCCGCCGTCGCCGCCGCCGGCTCCGCCTGCGGAGCGGCAAGAGCGGTGCCGAACGAGATGACGCTGGCCGACGCAAGCACGAGTGCGAGGTTTCGCATGGTGTTCCTCATGGCAGGGCGAATCGTCCATCCCGGCAACGCGGCTCCCTGCCCTCCGCGTGCCTGTGCTGTGCCCGGGGTCGTCCCCGGTCAAGCCGGCCTCATGGCGGTTCCCGACCGTGGAAACCGCCACCCCTTCCCGGCTGCACCCGTTGAGAATACCCGCTGAACGAGCGTTCAGCCCATTCTCGGGGCTCATCCGTGGGACGCCCGATCCCGGTATCGGTTCCGGCGACGTGTTCAACCGTCGAAACGCCGGCAGGATCTACCCGTTCCCGCCCGATTGCGATTCGCGGCCCGACAGCTCCCGGGCCAGCTCGATCGCGGCCTCGCGCGATCCGACCCGCCCCTCGAGCTGAGCGTCGTAGACCTGGGCGAGAATCGACTTGAACGCCGGGCCCGGCGGCAGACCCAGCACCTCCAACAGGTCGTTCCCGTCCACGAACGGCGGCGGTGCCAGCCCGGTCCGTTCAAGTTCCCGGACATCGTCGGCGATCGCCTCCGCGGAGGATGCCAGCTCGGCCCGGAGAATCGCCATCGCGTCGGCGAATCCGGCCCCCGCGGCCGTTCGCTTGCGCTCCGCCGTTCCGAGCCGCTCCCACCGGTGGAGCCGGTCGAGCGCCGACAATGCGGCACGACCGCCCTCGCGCTCCGCGTTGGACAGGACGAGGGCCCTTGACCAGCGCATGAGGGTCGAGGTGGCGGCCTCGGTCCCTTCGCCCGTGCGGTCGAGGAGCCACGCCGCCAGGGCGGGCACGAACGACGTCTCGGTCGGGAGCGCGGCCAGTCGCGGAAGCGTCGTCGATCGGTGCGGCTCGTCGAGGGCGGGGGCATCCAGTCCCAGCGACTGCAGCAGCTCGACGGCCCGGACCCGTCCGGAGTCGGCCAGCATCCGGCGCAGCTCCTGGCCGATCCGCTCCCGGCTGACGCCCTCGAGATGGGCGGCACCGCTGCGGATCGACGCGGCGGTGTCGGGTTCGATGGCGAAGCCGAAACGCGCCGCGAAGCGCACGGCCCGAAGCATGCGCAGCCGGTCCTCGCGCAGGCGCGAGGCGGCGTCGCCGATGCAGCGGATCACGCCCCGGTCCAGATCGTGCAGGCCGTCCACGTGGTCGATCACCGCGCCCGTCAGCGGATCCTCGAACAGGCCGTTGATCGTGAAGTCGCGACGTCCGGCGTCCTCGTCGGGTCCGCCGAAGCGAACCTCGTCGGGCCGGCGTCCGTCCGTGTAGCGGCCGTCCGAACGGAACGTGGTGACCTCGACGGTGTGGCCGAACTGCCGCACGAGCATCACGCCGAACGCCTCGCCGACGCCGCGGGCCCGCGGGAACAGCTCGTGGATCCGCGCGGGGACCGCGTCGGTGGCCACGTCGAAGTCCTTGGGCTCCTCGCCGCGCAGCCGATCGCGCACGCACCCGCCGGCGAAGTACGCGAGGTGTCCGTGCGCCTGGAGGCGGCGGGCGATCTCGGTCGCGGCGTCCCGGGCGGATCGCTTCGGATTCTGGGCGGCGTCGGTCGTCACCGGGCGGGAGCTCCTCGCGTCAGCGCAGCAGCGACATCACGACCTCGACGGCAATGAGCAGGATGATGATCCACTCGAGGTATTCCATGCGGCGGGCGGCCTGGCCGTCGTTCACCTTGGCGTAGATCTGCTCGACGGTGGAGAGCTTGCGGAGAATGCTGGTATCCCACTCGCCGATGTGGAAACGGCGCGATGCGACGCGATACACGCGGGCCAGGAACTGGTCGCCGAGCAGCTTGATGGCGTTGTTGACCTGCTCGTACAGGACCGCCGCATCCACCTGGAGGTGCGCGATGCGCCGCACGTGCGACGCGGACGCCCCCATGCCCACCGCGGCCCGCCAGCCCGGGTTCGAGACGGTGTCGTAGGCCTCGTCCAGCAGGTCGTCGAGTCGGGCGTCCAGCACGCGCAGCTCGAGCAGCTCGAGGTTCGCGAAGGTGAGCACCGCGACCGACGACTCGATGTCGCGGTCGAGCGCCAGCGCGGCGTTCCAGTCGATGATGAGCAGATCGTCGGGGCGGTAGCTGAGCCTGCTCTCCATCGCGTCGCGCCGCTCCCCCTCCGACAACGGCCCCTGTTCGGCCCGGAGGATCCTCGCGATGGTCCCCCCGTGGTCGGCCAGCAGCGCCTCCGGCAGGAGCGGCGGCTCGAGGGTTGCCAACTGGTAGATGCAGTAGTCCTCCATGACCTCCGCCAGACCCGGGCGCGTGACGGCTGTTCGCACCGCCTGGAGGAGGTCCTTGGCGAGCATGCGGGCCTGTTCGCCGAGTGCCAGGTTCTCGTACAGCGCGTCGCTCAACCGCACGAGACTCTCGAGCGGGCCCGACAGTGCGAACGTGAAGCCCACCGTCAGGCCCGCGAAGTCGTACACCGCGAGCATCGCCTCGGGCTCGCTTCGGAATCCGCCGACCTCGACCGGCTCCATGGCCCTTCGAACCAGGATCGGCGCCGGCTCGATGCGGTGATGGCTCGGGGCCCGACGCCGATCCAGGATCTCCAGCCGACTCGCCTGTCCCCGAAGCGCTTCCGCGACCGCGTCGAGGCGCACCGCCTGGCCGATGTCGAAGGCGAACGTGACGTGGCAGGTGCCCTTCGTGATGTTCGGTTGACTGGCCATGGCTCGTGGTCGATCGTCGGGCCGTTCAGCGTGCGGCGGCGGCCTCCACTCCCTCGCGCAGCGCCGCCACCGTCTCCGCCGCCGCAGTGGCCACGGTGCGGGCATCGCCGGTCTCGGCCGCCGCCTCCATGCGCCGGACGATCGCCGAGCCCACGATCGCCGCATCGGCCGAGGCCAGAACGGTCGCGACCTGTTCGGCGGAGGAGATGCCGAATCCCACCGCCACGGGCAGGTCGGTGACGCTCCGCACGGTCGCGATCCGGTCCGCGAGGTCCTCGGGGATCCGGCCGCTCTCCCCCGTGAGTCCCACCCGGGCCAGCACGTAGACGAAGCCCGTCGAGAGAGAAGCGATGCGGGAGATGCGTTCGGTGGTGGAGTTCGGCGCGACCAGCAATGTGCAGGTGAGCCCCGCGTCGTCGCACTGGTGTCGCAGTGTCGCCGCCTCGTCGAGGTCGAGGTCCGGCACGATGAGCCCGTCCACGCCTGCGGCGGCACAGGACGCGACGAAGGCCGCCGCGCCGATGCGGTCGACAATCGAGATGCTCACCATGGCGAGCATGCCCGCGTCCACCGACGGGCGCACCGAGGCAATGGCCCCCAGCACGCCATCGGGCGTGACCCCCGCCTGGAGGGCGCGGTTCATCGACTCGGCGATCACCGGGCCGTCCGCGATCGGATCGGAGAACGGAATGCCGATCTCGACGATGTCGGCGCCCGCCTGCACCATCGCCGGCAGGGCCAGGCGGGTGGTGGCAAGGTCCGGGAAGCCTCCGGTCAGGAACGGCATGAGTCCGCCGCGCGATTGGCGGCGCAGACGCTCGAAGGTTGAGGCGATGCGGTTCACGAGAACGTCGTCCGCGGCCAGTCTACCGAACGACCCGCGAGTCCTCGATCTCCTGGAGCCGCCTCGTCGGCCGACCGCACGTCGCTTGGAGCCCGCACTACTTCGTTCCCTTCGGACCGCCATCGTCGAGGTACTTTCGGCGTACGGCCTCGGTGAGATCGACGCCCGTGATGTTGGCGAGGGTCGCAAGCCACGCAAGCACATCCGCGAACTCCGCCGCCAAGTCGTCCTCCGAACCGTCACCCCGATGAAGATGACCCAGCGCCTCGGCGAGCTCGCCAACCTCCTCGCTGAACCACAGGAACGTCGCCGGAGCGCCGCGGGCCGAGTCCGTGGCGTAGTACCGATCGCGGATCAACTGCTGGAACTCGGCGAGGGTCATGGCGCGACACCGGGGGTGGGAGGCATCGAGGCATCGGAGAGGGCGAGGCATCGAGTCATCCGGGATGGTAACCGGGGAGTTTGACCAGGGGGTTCCGTGCGGGCGGGGGCGTCCCGTATGCTGGCGGAACGCGCGGCGGATGCGGCGCGGAGGAGACTTCTGCATGCGAGACGGATTGACTCGGGTGTTCTCTGGCGCGGTGGTTGTCGCCGTCGCCGGGCGCGGCGCCGTCGGCGGCACGCCGGTCGAACTCGTGCAGGTCAACGTGGACGGCAACGGCGCGAACATCGCCGGCGACGCGGCGAACGAGCCGTCGATGGCCGTGGATCCGACCGCACCGAATCGCCTCGCGATCGGGTGGCGGCAGTTCGACACCGTCAACAGCAGCTTCCGCAAGGCGGGCTGGGCGTGGACGAACGACGGCGGTCGCACGTGGACGTTCCCCGGCGTGCTCGAGAACGACGTCTTCCGCAGCGATCCCGTGCTGGCGGCCGACGCCGAGGGCGTCTTCTACTACAGCAGCCTGCTGGGGAACTTCACCTGCGACCTCTGGCGAAGCGACAGCGGCGGCCAGACGTGGCAGCCTCCCGTCGGCTCGTTCGGCGGCGACAAGCAGTGGATCGCCATCGATCGGCATGCGGGATTGGGCCACGGCAACATCTATCTCAACTGGAGCACCGCGGCGGGTCCGTATGTCTCGACCCCCTTCTGTCGTTCCGTGGACGGTGGCGACTCGTTCGAGCCGCCGATCGCGATGCCGGTGCCGATTCGCTGGGGCACGATGCTGGTGGACGAGGACGGCACGCTGTTCGTCGCCGGCATCCAGTCCTCGCCGTTCGACAACGGAGCGTTCCGCGTGGCCCGGTCGCTGAACGCGAAGGACCCGGCGCAGGTTCCGGTGTTCGACCAGACGTTCGAGGTCGACATGGGCGGCGTGCTGGCGATCGGCGACGTGCCGAATCCATCGGGCCTGCTCGGCCAGGTCTGGATCGACATGGACCGGTCGGACGGACCGTTCGGCGGATCGATCTACATGTTGGCGTCGGTCATGCCCGAGTTCGCACTGCCCGCCGACCCCCTGGATGTGCACATCGTTCGCTCCGACGACGGCGGCGTCACCTGGACGGCGCCGGTGCGGGTGAACGACGACCCGGTCGGCAACGACGCCTGGCAGTGGTTCGGCACCATGTCGGTGGCGCCGAACGGCCGCATCGATGCCGTGTGGAACGACACGTCGGAGGATGCCAGCGGCATGCTGAGCGTGACCCGATACTCGAGCTCCACCGATGGCGGTGCCACGTGGAGCCCGAGCATTCCGGTCACGGCCGCATGGGACTCCCTCGTCGGCTGGCCGCAGCAGGCGAAGATCGGCGACTACTACCACATGGTGTCCGACCGGCTTGGCGCCTCGCTCGCCTTTGCGACGACGCTCAACGGCGAGCAGGACGTGTGGTTTGCCCGCATCGGCGCGTACGACTGCAACGACAACGGGATTCCCGATCCGGACGACCTCGCCTCAGGCGCGGCATCGGACTGCAACGGCAACGGCATTCCCGACTCCTGCGACATCGCCGCGGGCGTCCTTCAGGATTCCAACGGCGACGGCATCCCCGACGGATGCGAGCCCGGGCTGCCGGGCGACGTGAACGGCGACGGAGTCGTCAACGGGAAGGACCTCGGCCTCGTCCTCGGGGCCTGGGGCACCGCGGATCCCGCCGCCGACATCAACGGAGACGGCGTTGTGGACGGCGCCGATCTCGGCGTGGTGCTTGGCGGGTGGACGGGGTGAAGGAGCGTGCAACGCACGCGCCGTCACTTCGCTCCCGTCCCCAGCTCCCGCCTGGCTTGTGCAAGCATCGTCCGAAGCTCCGGCACCACCAGCGGATCGAGTTCGAGCACGACCTCGCGCGGGGCCGCGTGACCGGCGGAGGATGCGCGCAGGTCGAGCACCAGCGTGTCCCCCGTTCCCGGGCGGAGCGAGACGGTCACCAGCGCGGCGTCCGCCCTGCTGCTTGCCGGCACATCGACGGCGGTCAGCGTTCGCAGCGCCCCCTCGCCGGTGTCGAGCGGCGCCTCCGCGCCGATGGGAAGGCCATCGATGGCATCCGCAAGCCGATGCAACTGATCGGCATCGAGCGCGACGAGAACCTCGACCGCATCCTGATGGAATCGAAGCACGCACCTTCGCTCTTCGTCGCCGGCACCGTCCACCGAGATCTCGAGTCCCCTGGCCCCGCCCTTCGACGAGGCGAACGCGCCGATCGGCAACGACGGCCGGGCCGGGGCCGGCTCGCTCCGACCGCAGGCCACGAGCAGACACGCGAAGACGAGCGCCAATGCGATGCCGGACGTGCGCTTCGAAGGCATGTTCAACCTCCCGATCTCCCCGGTCTCCACCAGGCGCCACGCTAGCGAGGTCGGTCCCGGCGGGCAAACGCGTCGCCCGGGTTCGTTCCTCCCCGATGCGATGCTCAAAGGGCCCGCGACGCGAGGAGCCGTCGCGGGCCCGCTGCCATCCAGCGTTCGTTCACCGCCGCCAACGGCGATCGGCGATCAGCGATCGGTCCACAGGTCGCATCCGAGGCCCGAGCACTCGAGGATCTTCACGTTCTCGAGATCGACGTCCTCCACGTGCCAGCTCGCGATGGCGCCGGTCACGATGTTCTGCCAGAGGATCTCGCTGATGCAGTCGCCGTCGTTGTCGGCGGCACCGACGACCTTCCAGTTGTCGAGCACCACGAACGGGCCATAGTCGGGAAGCTCGACGAGCAGTCCGCCCATGACCCAGAACGCCAGCCGTCCGTCGTCGACGTTGCGCCAGAAGAGATCGGACCGTCCGTCCGCGTTCAGGTCGCCGCAGGCGGCCACGCGCCAGCCCGGTCCGATGTCGTCCAGCAGCAGTCCGGCCTGCTCGACGCCTGCGCCCGCCATCTTCCAGTAGTAGTGGGCGTTGGTGACGGTGTTGCGCCAGACGATGTCCGCCATGTGGTCGCCGTCGAAGTCCTGCACGCCGGCGATCTCCCAGTTCTGCGGATGCTCCAGGGTCGGCAGGTACGCTCCGTCCGCGATCGCCGTGCCGTCCATGAACCACAGCGCGAGCTGGCCGCTCTGCGGATTCGCCCAGAGCAGGTCGGCCCGGCCGTCGCCGTTGAAGTCGCAGGCGCACTTGAGCGTCCAGCTCAGGGCGACATGCGGCGCGATCGTCGTGGCGTACTCGACCTGAGCGTCCTGGATGATGTGGACGGCCACGTCGCCCGTGGCGGTGTTGCGCCAGATGAGGTCGCCGTCGTGATCGCCATCGAGGTCGGCGACGTCGACGAGCACCCAGGCGAGCGGCACGGGCTCGACGAGCAGCACGTCGCTGACGATCCGCTCGGCCTCCATGATCCAGGCCCGCACGGTCGTCCCCTCGCGCACCACGACGTCGGCGTCGCGGTCGGCGTCCAGATCGGTCTTGGGCCACATGCCGGAATCCGGCGGGAGGTAGTTCACGTGCCGGAGGTAGACCCCTGCCCAGCCGGCTCCGGTGTCGTTGTCGAGCATGCCGGCGGTCAGGGCGAGCCAGCCCTTGCGAAGGCTGTCGCGCTCCATGCCGAGGGTCTGCACCATCGAGCCGGCGGGGGCACCGGCGTCGGCGACGCCGCCCGGCATGGTCGTGTCGATCACGTCGACAAGCGGCGCGGTCTCGTCGCCATGCCGCAGGTAGATGCCATCCACGCCGCTCGACATGGCCTTGAAGGCGACCTGGTAGCCGTCCTGGACGGTGCCCGACACGCTCACGAAGGTCGAAGACCGCCAACGTGCCAACTCGCTCACCTCGCCTTCCCCGCCTTCCATGCCCGGCGGGCGTCCGGAGAAGGTCCAGTACAGGAAGTCGTCGAACTCGAGTCCCGTCTTCGCCACGGTGTCGAGCCGATTGGTGCCGAGGTCGTACACGAAGATCCCCTGCTCAAGCGGCACCTGAACCTCGAACCCGTCGGGATGGATCCGCTGGCAGTATTCGAGCAGCGTCTCGTTGCCGTCCTGCGGGCATTCGAGCGTCCTGGTAGCGGTCCGGTCGCCCCACGCTCCCCAGAAGGCGACGAAGCGACCATCGAACGACAGGGCTTCGCCGAGTCGGCTGAAGACGGCGTCCTCGCCCGGAACCGGATCGCCGATGGCGACCAGCGTCCGCAGGGCGCTGAACGGCCGCAGCTCCGCGAGGTAGATGCCGCCGAGCGTGGGATTCGCCTCGTTGTCGAGACCGAGGAACACGGCGTGGTTTCCCGCCGCGCTGGGTGGTGCCGTGGAGCCGAACCTCGCCGCCCATGGCCACGGTCCCTCCACGGGCTCGACGTCGGATCGATCCAGCCACGAGCCTTCGGGATAGACATAGCCGCCCAGCCGCTCCGTTTGGCCCGGGATCACCGTGTTGGTGTCGGCGATCAGGTGAACCGGCGCCCGACCACCGTCCGCGACCAGGTCGCGGAAGTAGACTCCCGTCGCCGACCGCCTCGTGTTGGGATCGGTGTAGTTGCCCTTGAAGACGATCACGTGATCGTCGGTGATCGTGGGCGCTCCCGGAAACTGATCGAAGCGCGTGCCCTCGGGCATGCCGGGGACGGCGAACTGCGGGAACGCCCAGTTGCTCGCCTCGGCGTCCCAGACCGCCCCCAGTTGGCTCGCACCCGTGACGAGATCCTGCTCCACGGTGGCGTAGATGCCGGACGTTCCGACCACGCCCTCCGAGCCGTTCGGGTTCGTGTAGGTCCAGACCGGCGACGACTGCGCCCGCGTCGCGATCGCATCGGAATCGATCCCGATGCGCGGGAAGGCGGGGAACTCCCTGAAGGTCGCCAACTCCTCGCTGGTCGGCGGGGTCGCCGTGTTGTTCGGCCACGGCACTTCCATCGACAGGTCCGCGATCCGGAAGACCGGACCAAGCCACAGCTCCATGTCGCGCATGTAGATGCCGCGGATGGGCTGCCCGCCCCCCTGGCTTCGGGCGCGGAAGACGACCACGCCCTTCGAGTTCACCGATGGTGGGTTGAAACTGTTGAAATTGACGGCCGAGTCTGGCATCGCATCGCCGCTGTTGGCGACCTTCTGCCACGCCTGGGATGGCGTGACGTCGGCAACGAGCAGCGTGCCGAGGCTGGCCGTGAGCGTCACCGCGCAAGCATGCAGCAGCGGTCTCATGGCACTTCTCCTCTGTTGGTGGGTGGAACTGGGAGGCAGTTGCCCGCCGCCACCCCTCGCTCCCTCCCGGCACGCGCTCGAGCGCGGCCCGGAGGAAGCCTGCGGTGTGGACCGGCTCGCCGTCCACCACGGACGGCGAGCCGGCGACCGGAAGGAATGCGGTGGACACAAGTCATTACTCATAATGTTATGGAGGAACGGCGGCCTTCCATCACCATTCGCGTGCGAACCGCCAGCGATGACGCACGGGGTGGCGCGTGCACCGCCATGCGATCGTAAATGCATGCGTTCGCGTAATTTGGGTGCGATCTTATCGGCCTCAACACCGGACCGTCGGCGACAATCTTCGAATGGAGCCGCCGCCTGGCATGCACCTTCTGCACGTGCCGCCAACATAAGTTAAGATCGTCCAGCGACGGGCGCTCGCGGGTGGCGATTGCGTGCCCGACAACGACACCGCCGCCCCGCGACCGGGGACCCCCGGGGCCAGATTCCAACACGGTGGGGACGCCCGCGCGGCTACCCTTTCCGGCGCGGATCCACGCCTTCCGCGCTTCATCGGAGGCCTCGCCATGCCCCTTGCGTTCCTTCTCGCCGCCGGCCTCGTTTCGTGGGCGGCGGACGCCGGCTCGGTCGCCCACCTTCGCGCGAGCACCTACGCCGCGAGCGCCCAGCACGAATGCTCGGTCGATGGCCTTGCCGACGGCGGCTTTGTGGTGACCTGGTCGAGCCGCAAGCAGGAGGATGGCGACGCCGGCGTCTACCTCCAGCGGTTCGACCACGACGGCATCGCGATCGGTGCCGAGACGCGGGTGAACCTCTGGTCGCGGTCGCAACAGGTGACGCCCTCGATCGCCGCCCTGCCCTCCGGCGGGGCGATCGTCGTGTGGGCCTCGTTCGCCCAGGACGGCGACGCCGGCGCGATCGTCGCCCGCCGGTTCGACGCGGCGATGCGGGGCGGGGACGAAGCGCTGGTGAACAGCACCACCGCGGGCGATCAGCACGATCCGGTCGCGGCCGTGTCGAACGCGGGGGCGACACTGGTGGTTTGGGTCTCCGACGATGCCCTCGATCGGGGATCCATCCGCGGCCGACTTGCCGCGGCCGACGGCCGGTGGCAGCCCGAGCTGACCATCGCCGAGGGCGAGGGGCAGCGGCGTGCGCCATCGGTTGCGGCGGGCGCGAACGACGACTGGATCGTGACGTGGACGGAACAGCGCACGCCGGCGTCCGATCCCGTCGTGTGCCGGGCCAAGCTCGACGGCGAAGGCGCGATCGTCTCCCATCACGAGTTGTTGGCGGAAGACGCCTACGAAGCCGCGGTGGCCGCCGTCGGCGCGGGATTCGTCGTCGCCTGGTGCGAGCCGTTCGCGGACGGACACGCGGTGTTTGTTCAGCTTCTCGACACGGATGGATGTCCCGCTGGGCCGCCCACCCTCGCGGGGACGGGCGCGGCGGCGACCGTTGGGGCAGCGCCGGATGGCTTCGTCGTGGCGTGGAACGCGGAGGACGACGGGAGTGCCCGAATCGCGCTGCGGCGCTACGGAGTCGAAGGGGCCCCGCGCGGGCCAGCCGCCCTGCTGACCGCCGGGCTCCCCCACGAACAAGCGCTTCGAGCAGCCTGCGGAACCCGACGGATCGCGGACCTTGGCGACCGG
>JAGQOG010000215.1 GCA_020427695.1 Phycisphaerales bacterium | reverse complement strand
GAAACATCAGCATCGCCCCCGCGACGAGGCCGATCGGCGTGACGCCGTGCGCCGGCCCCAGGCGGCTCCAGTCCATCGGCGTGACGAGTCCGACCGCCACGAACGCGATCAGAATCGCCATCTTGGCCAGGTTGAAGAGGTTCTCCACCCGGACGACAAGCCGGGGACCGATCACGCTCACGATCACCAGGCCGACGATCACGCCGCTGATCAGCGCGTGCGTCCAGAATCCTCTTGACGCCTCCGGAAGGGACCCGGCCCCGTAGCTGCCAAAGGCATACGCGTACACCGCGACCAGCACGACGTAGCTGAGCAGCAGGAGGATGTTCGCCGCCCCGGTCGCGACGCCCCCTCCGAAGGCGCGATTCAGAAACTCCACGGTCCCCCCCTGGCCGGGAAACCGCAGCGTCAGCTTGAGATAGGAGTAGCTGGTCAGCAGCGCCACGATCCCCGCGATGAGGAATGCGATCGGCGTTCCTGCCTTCGTGACTTGGACGGCAAGCCCCGTGACGGCGAAGATGCCTCCGCCCACCATCCCCCCGATGCCTATCGACAGGGTCGAAAAGGTGCCGAGCCTGGACGGCGATTGCGGATCGGAAGTCATTGCCTGCTGATGGCGCACGACCTGCCGGTGCCGTCGCCCGCAGACGGGAGCTCGGGCCGGCGCCGGTCGGATGATACCGTGGCCTTGCGGCACCACGAGATCGGCTGGGGATCGAGCACCTGAGATCGTCGTCGGCCAGCCGTGTGCCGCTGCGCTGCCGCATACCATGCCGCAGACCGGATCGGTGGCACCGCCGGCGGATCCGACGAACGAACGAAGAGGGGGAGGTCCCATGCGACGAGCCATGACGAAGCCAAGGTGGTTCGTGCTCGCGAGCGCGGCGATCGGACTGGCGGCTGCCGCTTCGGTTCCGAACGTTTTCGAACTGCCTGAAGCCGATCGCCAGAGACTGAGCCAGTACTTCGGCGACGCGATCACCGTGAAGGCGATCGAGGCCAAGCCGATCGAGGACCCGCGGGCGTATCTCTCGCCCAAGGACGGGGCGCAATGGACGTACCAGGTGACGAGCGGCAAGCGTCGCGGCCAGTCGGTCACCGCGACCATGCGCAGCGAATCGGCGGACGGCGGCAGCCCGACCTGGTGGTTCGATGCCGGCGACGAATCTGTGGTACGGCTCCTCTGGGACGAGGACGGAACCGTGATGCCCGTCACCAGGAGCAAGATCAACAAGGTGATCTCGACCTACGAGCCGCCCGAGCCGCTGCTGTCGCGCTCGCTCGCGCCGGGCGAGTCCCGAAAGCTGACGCTCCACGTCAGCGTCTCCAACGTGGACGACCCGGATCAGGTGGCGCACACGGGCAAGCTGGAGCTGACCTACACCTACATCGGGGCCTTCAAGGTGACGGTGCCGGCCGGAACGTTCGAGACGGTGCTGGTTCGTTGGCTGTACGACGGCAACGTCGGGCCGGCGAGCGTGAAGGATCACCAATACTGGTTCCTGGCGAAGGGGCGAGGTGTCGTCGCGATGATCCAGAAGACCGACGTCTCCGCCTTCCTCGTCTTCCAGGAGCACGAGCGGTACGCGGCCGTGCTGGCGAAGTAGCTTCGGGGCAGGCCGTGCGGTGCGGCGACCGGCGCTCGCACGGGGGCCGGATCGCCGGGTACCGGTCCGGGGAGCGCCGGCCTCTCACACGTGCACGGCGTTCATGGCGTGGACAAGAATGCGCACCCCCACCAGGATGAGGGCGATGGCAAGGCCGCGCAGGATGAAGGTCGGCCGGGCATGACGTGCCCAGTAGGCGCCGAGCTGGGCGCCCACAACGGCCCCAACGGCCAGGGCGATCGTTCGGCGCCATCCCTCGTGGAACGCGCCGGTGGCGATGTGGGTGAGCGTGCCGGCGCCCGCGGTTGTGGCCAGCACGAAGTGGGAGGTCGCCGTCGCCACGTGCACCGGGAAGCCGAGCGCGTGAACCAGCGCCGGAACGTGGATGATGCCGCCGCCGATCCCGAGCAGGCTGGAGACGAAGCCGACCGCGAAGCTGAGCGCGAGGCCGAGCGCGTGCGGATACTCGACGCGAGGGCCGAACAGGTCGTCGCCCTTCGAGGCTTGTGACGCGACGGCACGCGGCTTCGAGAGGAACAGGAAGACGGCGGCGCCGACCAGCACGACACCGAGAATCGCCTCGAACGCGGTGCGCGGGATCGTGTTGACGACGATCGCACCGAGCACGGCCCCGGGGATGGCGGTGGCGCTGAACCAGAGGCCCGCCCGCACGTCGGTGCGGCGCTGCCTCGTGTAGGCGATCGTGCCCGAGAGCGCATTGCAGAACACAACGGCGAGCGAGATCGAGGCGATCGTCGCCGGGCTGTCGTCCGGGTAGAGCAGGACCAGGACAGGGACGAGGAGAAACCCGCCGCCGGCCCCGATGAGCGTGCCGAAGCAGCCGACGACCAGGCCGAGCACTGCCAGTGCGATGAACACGGCCGGTACGCTACAGCGCGGTGCGGACGGGCACCATCAGCCCGCGGAAGTCGCACGTGCTGCTCGTACGACGATCCGTGCCCAGGACCCGCATGCTTCCGTTGGAGCGTCGCTGCATCCTACGGTCGCCCGCGACCCGCAACGCTATGATGGAACGTGTTCATCGCGACCGCATGACGCCGGTCGCGAGACGGGAAAAGGGGTCCGAGAGGAGCCCCGCCATGAACCGTTCGACTTGTTGCGCTCGGCACCGGTCTGCAGCCGGTGGTCTGGTTCTTATCGTCGCAGCCGGCGCGCTCGCTGCCGCGACCCGCGGCGCTGGCGCGCAAGTACCGACCACGCTGGAGGACTTCTTCCTCGCGGGCACGCAGCCCAACGGGCCGGACAATCCCATCGTTCTCGAGCCCTTCGCCGGCGTGTTCACCGGCAACTGCGTGAACTGTCACGCCGGATTCCCGCCGCAGTATCAGGCCGCGGAGCCGTTCCGGAACTGGGCGGGAAGCATGATGGCACAGGCGGTGCGCGATCCGGTCTTCCTGGCGTCGCTCACGGTCGCCAACCAGGATGCCGCCGATGCGGGCGACCTGTGCCTTCGTTGTCACACGCCCGCCGGATGGCTCAGCGGGCGATCGTTCCCCACGGACGGTTCGGCGTTAAGCGAGCCGGTCGATTTCGAAGGTGTGAGCTGCCACTTCTGTCATCGCATGGTCGATCCGATCGACCCGTCCGGTGTCGGCCCGCCGCAGGACGAGGCAATCCTCGATCAGCTCGCTCAGGCGGGTCTGCTCCCAACGCAGTACGGGTCGGCCAAGTACGTTGTCGATCCGGAGAAGAAGGTCCGGCGCGGCCCGCTCGACGGGATCAACCATCCTCAGGGCGCCGAGGCGATCTACTCGCCCTTCCATACGGTCTCGGCCATCTGCGCCACGTGCCACGATGTCAGCAATCCCGCCTTCATGCGGCAGCCTGACGACACCTACGTGCTGACCGATCTGGATGCGCCCCACCCCACGGGCGAACAGTACGACATGTTCCCCGTCGAGCGCACGTACAGCGAATGGTCGCAAAGCCAGTTCGCCCAAGGCGGCGTGGTGATGGACGGCCGGTTTGGAGGCAACCTCCCCGACGACGTTCCCATCTCGTCCTGTCAGGACTGCCACATGCCAGACCAGATCGGGCCCGGCGCCAACCAGGGCACGGTCCGTCCCGATGCGCCGCAGCATGCCTTCAACGGCGGCAACATCTGGGTGCTCGACGCCGTGCGTGCACTCTATCCCGACGCCACGACAGGGCTGAACGACGGCATCGTCGCCGACTCGCACGTCCGCACGCTGCAGATGCTCGCCGATGCCTCCGATCTCGAGCTGGAGCAGACCGATCCGAGCACCCTGCGGGTGCGCATCGTCAACTGGACCGGACACAAGCTGCCATCGGGCTATCCCGAGGGCCGGCGAATGTGGATCAACGTGCGGTTCTTCGACGAGGCGGATCTTCTCCTCGTTGAGCATGGCGGCTACGACTTCGCGACCGCCGATCTCGACGCGGCATCGACCAAGGTCTACGAGAGCCTGCTCGGCGTCGACGAAGCGGTGTCGGCCGCCACGGGCATTCCCGTGGGCGAATCGTTCCACTTCGCGGTCAACAACATCGTCCTGAAGGACAACCGCATTCCCCCGATCGGCTTCACCAACGAAGGCTTCGCCGCGGTGCAGGCGGCGCCGGTGGACCATGCCTACGCCGACGGCCAGCACTGGGACGACACCGACTACGACATTCCGCCGGGAGCAGCCAGCGCGGTCGTCACCATCTACTACCAGAGCACGTCGAAGGCGTACATCGAGTTCCTCCTCGCGGCCAACACGACCGACGATCGCGGGCAGGTCGCCCACGACCAGTGGCTGGCACAGGCAATGAGCGCGCCGGTCGTGATGGACAGTCAGATGATCGTGCTGACGGGCCCGTCGATCCCCGGCGACCTCAACGGCGACGGGGTCGTCAACGGCGCCGACCTCGGACTTCTGCTCGGGGACTGGGGTGCGTGTCCTCCCGATGCCTGCCCCGCGGACCTCAATGGCGACGGCACCGTGGACGGCGCCGACCTCGGACTGCTTCTCGGCGAGTGGGGAGGCTGAAGGCCGGGATCGCGCCGAGACTGACCGGCGGTCCTGCTGCCTTGCCTCGATGCCTCCTCACTGGGCGCGTGAACGTTGCCTCGGATCCAGCTCAATCCCACCACCAGTACAGGAACGGCGATGGTGCAAGCAGCATCGCGCCGAAGGCGGCGACAAACGAGAGCGCATACACGCCCAGATAGTAGATGCCGATCCGCCAACGCCGGATGAACACGCACAGCGCCGTGACGGTCGGCCACGCCACGAGGTTCAACATGAGCACAACCGCGAAGTAGCCGAAGGCGAGGTTGGAATGAGTGACCAAGGACGGCGGGAAGCCATGCGTGCCGATTGTGGTGGGCCAGCCGCCGAGACTTCGGTGCGTGTGAATCGCCAACGAATAGAACAGGACGAGCATTCCCGTGGCCGGCAGCAGGGCAAGTGCCGTGATGGAAAGGGACGGCATTCGCGGCTGCATTCGAAGGCCGGCCACGACGGCGGTCGGGCCGGGGACCGCGGCCGCCAGGAAGGTCACCAAGAAGAACGGAGCCAGGATGACCGCTGTCCGAGCCACGCCACCGTGCCCACGACTGCGGCGCCGCAGATCCCGGCCACAAACTGCCGGCGCCGGATGTCGTTCCGCGGCAACGCTTCGTAGCTGGCCGGATTGTCGGGATCGAATGCCCTCGCACACTCGGGACACTCGCGTGCGGACAATCCGGTGAGGTTGTAGTCGCAGGAGCGGCAGTACACGTCGCACGTTCGATGTGACCCGGATCCGCACGACGGAATCGGGGTCGCATCAAGCCTACGCCGGTGCGCCGCGACGGGTCGCCGCGCGGATCAATGCAGGTCGAACCGGTCGAGGTTCATCACCTTGTTCCATGCGCTGACGAAGTCCTGCACGAACTTCGCTTGCGCGTCGTCCGCGGCGTAGACCTCCGCCACGGCACGCAACTCGGAGTTCGAGCCGAAGATCAGGTCCACGGGGGTGGCCGTCCACCGAAGGGTGCCGGTGGTGCGATCGTGGCCCTCGTACACGCCGTCCGAACCAGGCGACTTCACCCAGCGGGTGGACATGTCGAGCAGGTTCACGAAGAAGTCGTTGCTCAAGGTGCCGGGCCGGTCGGTGAACACGCCGTGTCCGGTTTGGTTCGCGTTGGCATCGAGGACCCGCATCCCGCCGACAAGAACCGTCATCTCCGGCACGGTGAGGGTGAGCGTGTTGGCCTTGTCAACCAGCATCTCCGCCGGAGAGCGCCGGTTGCCGTGGCCGAAATAGTTGCGGAACCCGTCGGCGGTCGGTTCGAGCACGGCGAAGGAGGCGACGTCGGTCTGGTCCTGCGACGCGTCCATGCGACCCGGCGTGAACGGCACCTGCACGGCGTGCCCCGCGTCCTTGGCCGCCTGCTCGATTCCTGCGCACCCGGCGAGGACGATCAAGTCGGCGAGCGACACCTTCTTCCCGTCCACGGCCGCCCGGTTGAACTGCGTTTGGATGCCTTCGAGCGTTTGCAGCACCCGTGTCAGCTCGGCGGGGTCGTTGACGTTCCAGTCCCTTTGCGGCGCGAGCCGGATTCGTGCCCCGTTCGCCCCGCCCCGCATGTCGGTGCCACGGAACGTGGACGCCGATGCCCAGGCTGTACGGACGAGTTCGGGCACGGTCACCCCCGATGCGAGGATCGCATCCTTCAGCTTGGCGATGTCCCGGCTGTCGATCAGCGTGTGGTCGACGGCGGGGATGGGATCCTGCCAGATGAGGTCTTCGTCGGGCACTTCGGCACCGAGGTAGCGTGCCCGCGGACCCATGTCGCGGTGCGTCAGCTTGAACCAGGCCTTGGCGAAGGCGAGCTGGAAGGCCTCGGGATCGTCGCG
>JAGQOG010000214.1 GCA_020427695.1 Phycisphaerales bacterium | reverse complement strand
TTCATGACGATCCAGTCGAGGTCGCCCTTGACGAGCGAGCTCATCCGGTTCCGCTCCACGCCCCGCCTCGCGGTCGCTCCTGCGGGTGCCGCGAGCGAGCGGCTCAGCCGCGTGCTCGGCCGGAGCGGCTCGACCTCCCGAATGATCCGTTGGATTTCCACGAACGATGCCGATCGCAGTTCGTCGCGGCTGAACGGCGTGGTCCCCGTGAGCAGCTCGTAGAGCAGAACGCCGAGCGAGTAGACGTCCGTGCGCGTATCGATGTCGAGGGACCCCTCGGCCTGCTCGGGACTCATGTACTCGACGGTGCCGACGAGCTGGCGATCCTCGGTGAAGAGCGTCCGCTCGGTAAGCGGGTTGGCGGTCGCCTTGGCGATGCCGAAGTCGATCACCTTGGCGAGCGGCGCGTCGTCATGGGTTGCGACGAGGACGTTGCTCGGCTTGATGTCGCGGTGGATGATCCCCTTCGAGTGCGCATGCTGCACCGCCAGGCAGACCTGCTGAAACAGACCCAGGCGATCCTTGATCGAGAGACCGTTCCGGTCGCAGTACTCGTTGATCGGCACACCCTTGACGAACTCCATCACGAAGTACGGCCGGCCGGTCTGCGTGGCGCCCGCGTCGAAGACCCGGGCGATGTTCGGGTGGTCCATCAGGGCGAGTGCCTGTCGCTCCTGTTCGAACCGAGCCACCACCTGATGGGTGTCCATCCCGAGTCGGATGATCTTGAGGGCAACCGTGCGGGCGACCGGCTTCCTCTGCTCGGCCGCGTACACCGAGCCGAAGCCGCCCTCTCCCAGAAGGCGGAGCAGCTTGTACAGACCGATCTGGTCGCCGGGCTTCTCGCCAACGCCCAGACGGACTGTTTCCGTCGGTGTGCTTGGCGGCGTGGACTCCGCCGTGGTGGGAGCGGTCGGCGAGACCGGTTCGGCGCCGCCGGCCGAAGGGGCGGCGGTGCGATCGCCACTGATATCCGGTGACTCGGAGTTGGTCATCAGTCGAGTGCTCCCAGTCGCGATCGGCGCCCTTCACGGATCTCCGCGGCGTCGCCCTCCGAGCGCTTCCCCCACATCACGCAGCCGTTGCTCCATCGGGCACGCGCCATGATGCGTCACTCACTGACGGTCGGCGGCTCGTCCGTCGGCTGGCCGAACCAGAGCCAGATGTCGTCGGGATCGCGAACCTCGAATTCCTTCATGCCATAGATGGTGACGCGAAGCGCGGACACCTCGACGCCGCGCGACTGAAACTCGTCGCGCAGCGCCGCGACGTCCGGCGCGTTGAAGTAGAACACCTGGTAGTCGCGGCTGCGGCGGGGCACGTCCTGCTCGACGTCGGGCGGGGCGTTGAACATCATCTCCACGCCGTCCCTGGCCAGCGAGCACCAGACCGGCGGATCGCCGAAGGTGTCGCCGCAACGGAAACCGAGCTTGGTGCAGTAGAAGTCGATGGTCCGCCGCAGGTCGCGCACGGCGAGCATCGGACGGAGGTTGAGCAGTTTGGTCGCCATGGTGCGGCATCCTATCGGCGCCGGTCCGCGCCATTCCGTTGGTCCTTGCGGTAGGATGAACGCCTGTCGGCCGCGGCCGCAGCCGGGGAGTTTTCCGATGCACAACGAGGCGCTGGGTGCAATCTTCGATGGCGTGATCGTCCTGTTTGGGGCGACGCTCGGCACGCTGCTCGGGTACCTCCTGCCCGATCGGCCGGTGCAGGGGGCGGACAACGAGCTGTGGCGGCGCCGATTCCGCCTGATCCTGCGGATCGGCGGTCCGGTCCTCATCGCCGTGGGGCTCCTCCAGATCACGGGTGGCATCGTTCGGTGGAACAGGCAGCACGCGACCGCCGCGGCGACCGCAGGCGATCATGCTCCGATCGGCCCGAGCCGGGGCGAGCAGCATGATGCCGCGCGCGTGGACCCCGCCCCGTCACGACCGTAAGGAAGCACCGGAACCATGGCCAAGCAGCCCGAGGAGTTCAACGACGCCCTGATCGAGTTCATCCGTCGCCAGCACGTGTACTTCGTGGCCACGGCGCCCAACGCCGCGTCGGGTCATGTCAACTGCTCGCCCAAGGGACTGGACTCGCTTGAGGTTCTGGGGCCCACGACGCTGGTTTACCGCGACTTCGTCGGCAGCGGCGCCGAGACCATCGCCCATCTTCGCGAGAACGCGCGGATCGTGGTCATGTTCTGCGCCTTCGAAGGCCCGCCCAAGATCGTGCGGGTCCATGGCCGCGGAACGGTCGTCGAGCCGGGCGACCCCGGGTTCGCCGAGCTCCTCCAGCGGTTCGGCGCCAAGCCCGGCACCCGTGCGTTCATTCGCGTCGACGCCGAACGCATCGCCATCTCGTGCGGCTACGGGGTCCCGCTCATGACCTACCAGGGTGATCGAACGCAGCTCACCGCGTGGGCGGAACGGAAGGGAAACGACGCCCTGGTCGCGTACCAGAGGGAGAACAATCTGACGAGCATCGACGGGCTGCCGGCGCTGCGCATGCCGTGACCCCACCAGGAGGCGAGCTTCGCATGCCCGATCCCCTCTTCCCGCTGGTGCTTGACCTTCTCCAATGGCTCGGTCCGTCCGGGCGACCCGCGGCAGAGGTGATGGACGCCTGGCGAACGTCCTGTCCGCGCCTTCCGGTCTGGGAAACCGCGAACGACCACGGCCTCGTCGAACAGCGCCACGAGCCCGGGCGTGGGCGGATCGTCGTGGTCTCACCGCGGGGAGAACGGCTCCTGACGGCCCGGCGCACCGGGGGCGGCG
>JAGQOG010000213.1 GCA_020427695.1 Phycisphaerales bacterium | reverse complement strand
TGGACGCGCGAACGCGACCCTCGCCGCGTTCGGGGACCGCGCCGAGCGCGGCGTCTGCCGCGCGTGCGCCCAACCCGGCGTCCACCGTGCGTGCGGACGATGCCGCAGGATCGGCGTCGCGGTCGCCCGCCCCCGCGGCCGGATCGTCGTCCACCGGTCCGTCCGCGGCGACGTCCCCGTCGGATCGGCGCCCGACGCGGGAGTGGATCGTCGAGAGCCTCGTCGGCCAGGTGAATGGTCGGCCGATCTTCGCCGACGAGTTCCTGCTCCCGATCGCCGACCGCATCCAACGCATCGTGGAGGAAGCGCCCCGCGCGGATGCCCGCGACGCGATCATCCTGCTGGTCAGCCAACGGTTCGACGACTGGGTCAACAACGAGCTCATCATCTCCGAGGCCGAGGCCGAGCTCACGCCGGAACAGCAGCAGGGACTGCTCGCCTGGCTCCGCGACGCCCAGGAGGGCGAGATCGCGGCCCGAGGCGGAACCCGCGCCACCGCCGAGGAGGCCCTGCAGGAGAACCTCGGCATGTCGATCGAGGAGTACATGGAGCAGCGCCGGAACTTCGCGCTCACCGGCAACCTTCTTCGGCAGCGGATCACGCCGCGGGTCATCGTCTCCTGGCGCGACATCGAGCGTGAGTACGCCCGGCGCGTGGCCGACTTCGGGACCGGCGCCACGATCGTGATCGGGCGCATCCGGTTGCCGAAGGACGATGCGCTCCGCATCCAGGAGGTGACGGACGCGTTCGCCTCGGGGGCAAGCTTCGTCGAGGTGGCGCGGAAGCTCGAACTGCCCGACGACGGATTGTGGGTCCAGTACCAGCTCGGGCCGGACGGCATCGACGGCACCGACCTGAGCGATTCGATCAAGGAGCTTGTGCGGCCGCTGGCCGCCGGGGAGGCCGCTCCGCCCTTCGAGCAGGGCACCCGCATGGTGTGGGTCGGCATCCTGGCGATCGAGCAGCCGCAGATACCCGATCTCTACGACCGGAACGTCCAGCTCGCGCTCCGGAACGAGCTGTCCGCCCGGCGCGAGGAGCAGGAGCGCCTGCGCTACCTTGGCTCGCTGCGCGAGCGCTGGGTGCAGGACAACATCGAGGACATGCGAATCCGCCTGGTGGAGATCGCCCTGAAGCGATACTGGCTGTAGCCGGGGCGAGCGGATTGGAAGGGGGGGGTGCGATGGCGGACGCGTCCGGGGGCGGACGGCGATCGTGGGCGCTGGTTGCGTGGATCGCGCGGTTGCGCGACCGGTGGCGACGTCGGCGCGCGTTGCGGAACGGCGTGGGCCGGCGCGGCGAGCGCGTCGCCGCGCAGTGGCTGCGCCGGCACGGCTACCGCCTGCTCGCCGCCAACGCGCGGATCGGTCGGGACGAAGCCGATCTCATTGCCTTGGCTCCGGACCGCCGCACGCTGGTCGTGGTCGAGGTGAAGTCCACCGGCTCGACGCGCCGCGACCCCGTCGCGCGGGTGGATCGGCGCAAGCAGCAGCGCATGCAGCGCCTTGCCGCCGCGGCGCTGCGCTGGCCCGGCCACGGGGCGACGGTCGTCCGCTTCGACGTGATCGGTGTCGTCCTCGAGGGCCGGCGCGTGCGCCGGCTCGAGCATCGTCCGGGCTGCTTCGACGCAAAGATCTAGCTCCGGCTACGGCGGTGGGGGTGGTCCGGGCGCGGCGGGTGGGCGCGGCGTGCTGGCCCACCAGAGCAGGTTTGCCAACAGGCGGCGGGCGGTCTCGGTGCGGTACCCGCGCACCATGGCGCTCGGATGGCCGAGGAGCGCGTGATCGAGATCCTCCGGGCTGAACAGGAGCGCGGGCCGGCCGTCGAACTCGATCGTCCGCAGACGGGTGAGCGCGGGATCGTCGGCGGGCGGCCTGCCGCGCAGCCGCACCGGCCCCAGCGGCGTGGCGCCGTCGACGCCCGAGCCGCTGGCCGCCGGATGCGAAAGGAGAGCCTGACCGGTGCGCCCCAGCGCCAACGACAACTGGATCTCCGCCGCTTCGGCGAATGCGCCGTGGCCGCCGGTGGTTTCGAAGAGGACCATTCCGCCGGCCTCGACGTAGGCGCGAATGGATGCGACCTGCGCGGGCGAGAGGGCGACCGCATCGACCCCGCCCACGATCGCCAGCGTGGGCGGCGGATCGAGGTTCGCCAGTTGATCGAGGTCCACGGTCTCCACGCGGACATCGAGCCCCGAAGCGATCGCCGCCTGGCGCAACGCGTCCATGGCCAACGGCTCGGCGTTCCAGGCACCGTCGTGGCGTGTCCGGACAACGTGGACGGTCCGCTGATTTGGACGATCCGCATGAACCGGGCGACGTGGCGCCGTCGGCAGCGGCACGCGGGCCTGCCCCGACTCCGTGGCCAGGGCCCAGAGGTTCGCCGTCAACCGCCAGGGCAGGTCGCTGCGGTGATCGCGGGACTGGAACGTGCCGCACCAGTCGTCGTCGATCAGAAGCAGCAGCTCCCGCACCCCGTTGGAGAGGCCCCAGATTCGTGGGCGGGCCCCATCGAATCGATACAAGGCGGTGAAGAGCGGATGATCGTTGGGAAGCAGCCGCCACGACGCGTCCGGCGCGATCGCCCGCGCTGCGCGTTCGATGGCCGCCTGGAACGCGCGGTTCGATCCCTCCGCGATGGCGACCACGGTGCCACCCAATCCCACGTAGCGCTGGAGCTTCGCGATCGCGGAGGCGTCGGGAGCGCCGCGCGGCGGCACCCAGGCCGGGGGCCGGTCCGAACAGACCACCAGGATCGGTGCGTCGATCCATCCGTCCGGGTCGCCGTCGATCGAGACGACCTGCCACCCGAGCTCGCGCTCCAACTGCTCGCCCAGCCAGTCCGCCACGGTCGCGATGTCGCGCGGCCGGTGATTCCAGTGTGCGCTGCCGTCGTCGAGCTTCGCGAATGCGATCTCCGTCCGGGCACGCGCGAGAAAGAGCAGTGCGAACGCGAGGTCGTCGGTGCGCACCGGTTCTCCGTCGGCGCGACCCTCCATGCGGTCGTAGGCCACGAATCCCGTTGTTCCTGACGCGTCGGCCACGCGGCGCAACAGCCGTCGTTCGAGTTCCGCGGCGCCCGCGGGCAGCCAGTCGATGCGGGCGAACGCCCGCCGGCCGCTCGTCAGCCCCAGGCGTTCGACCGCCCACAGGTAGTAGAGGAAGTGCGTGTCGAATCCCGGGTTCTCGTGCGGCGAGAACCACCGGTCCATCCATTCCATGCCGCGTCGGATGGCCTGTGCGTTGCGCTGTGCCGCCTCGGGCAGTCGGGCTCCCAGGCGCACGAATTCCCGGGCGTGGATCGTGTCCTGGGCGATCAGCAGCGTCGCCAGTCCGGCGGCGGTCATCGAACCGCGCGGAGCACCCGATCCGTCGTAGTTCCAGCCGCCGTCCTGGGACTGGGCGCCGAGGAATCCCGTCTCGATTCGGCGCCAGGCGTCGTCGGGAACCTTCACGCCGCGCCGCGCTGCCTCCCACAGGGCGAGCGCCGCGAATTGCGAGATCGAGTTGTCCCGCCGCGCGGAGTCCGGCTGCTGGCGATAGTCCCAGCCGCCGGTGCGCCGGCCAAGACCCTGGAGAAGCCACTGCACGTCCTTCTCGAGAAGCGGCCGCGACGCGTCGGACAGCCGCGCCCAGACCAGCGCACGGGCGGCGACGGCGTAGGTGCCGCGCGGTTCCGCGGTCCGAAGGAACGCCACGGCGTCGGAGAGCCGGTTGTCCTGCGGGCTCAGCCCCGCGTGCAGCAAGGCCACAACGACCAACGCGGTGTATCCGGCCTCCTGCGGCGAGTCGCCCGGACGGAGCGTGCTCGGCTCCCAGAACGTGAGCGGATCCTTGCCCGCGAGGAGCGCGGTCGTCAGGGCTTCGATCGCCAGGTCCGTGTCCCGCTTCGTCCATGGTGCGGATGCCGCGGGGGAGGCGTCCGCGCCTTGGGCGTGCGCGTCGGCGCGGGTGCTGGGCGCCGTCGAAAGGACCAGGGCGAACAGGGCATGCAGGAGCAGAGTGCTGGCGCGGGCGAGCGGCACGGGGGCGGCCTAGTGCATCAGGTACATCGGGCGCGGCGAGCCGAGTTCGACCAGCAGCGATCGAATCGCGTCGGCATCGACTCCACGTGGCGACGCGTCGCGGCCGAGCAGGCCGCTGGAGGAGAAGAGCGGTGGCGGAAGCACGAGCTCCACCACCGAGGCTCTTCCCGCGGGAATGGTCGCTCGTTGTTCCGCGACGGCGATGGCGTCGTCGAGGTAGCCGATCTGGTCCGCCAGACCGTTGGCGACCGCCTGCTCGGCGGTGTAGATCGATCCGTTGGCGATCGCATCCACCTGCTTGGGATCCGGGATCGCGCTCGCACGCCCGGTGGCCACGCGCTTGTTGAACACCGCGTACGCCGCGTCGAGCATGGACTTGACCTTGGCCCGGTCGGCGTCGTTCCAGGTCCGGAACAGGTCGTTGGCCACGTCCTTCTGGGGGGAACCGCTCGCCACGAGGGTGACCGGCTGCACGCCGATCTTCTCCATCAGTCCCTCCATGGTGAGGATCTGCGCGATGACACCGATCGATCCCGTGATCGTGGTGGGCTCGGCGACGATGTGGTCCGTGCCGCACGCGACGTAGTAGCCGCCCGACGCCGCCATGCCGCCGAAGCTCGCGACCACCGGTCGCCGCGACTGCTTCAAGCGCTCGACCTCGCGCCAAATCTGGTCGGACGGCGACACGCCGCCGCCGGGCGAATCCACCCGCAGCACGACGGCGTCGATCGAGGTGTCCTTCATGACGTGGGCCACGGCGGCCCGAACGAATCGCGCCTGGGCGTCGTCGATGCCGCCGGACACCGGGATCACCGCGATGCGCTGGGATCCCGCCTCGCGAACGGTCCGTTCCAGGACGACCTCGTCCACTTGCCCGACCGCGAGCATGGCGCCGACGCCGAAGGCGATGCCGATCGCGAACACGCCTGCGAAGAGGAACAGGGCCAGAACCAGGAGCACGCCTTGGAGGAAGCCGCCGGGACGGGATACCACGTGCACCAGGTGATGCGCCGGTCGGGGCGGCCCCGGAGGGCCGGGCGGGCTGGACGGAGGAGGGGGCGGCGGAAGCTGGCTCATGCGAAATGCTCCTGGAAACCGGATGCCATCGGATGCGGAGCACGATCGTAGGACCTGTCGGCCGTGCCGCCAGTCGCGTCGCTCGGTACGATCGCGACTGCTTCCCATCCGCGAACCGCCGTTCGCTTCCCGCGCCCATGGTCCCCGATCTGCCGCATCCCCACTATCTGCTTCCGTACCGGAAGGCGCTCGCCGAGCATGGTCCCTCGTTCGAGGCCACGCTCTGGAGGAGCCGCGAGGCGCAGCGGTTGCGGTTCGATGTCCTGATCGACTTGATCGGCGAGGAGGGACTCCGCCACGGCACGCTGCTCGATGCCGGATGCGGCCACGGCGACCTGGCGGCGCGGCTCGTCGAACGTGGCATTGCCTTCGAGCGGTATGTCGGCGTGGACGGATTGGACGAACTGATCCAAGCCGCGAACGCCCGCCACCTCCCGCACAGCGTCTTCTTCACCGGCGACTTCGTCACCGATCCGACCGTCTTCTCCAGTCACCATCCCGACTACGTTCTCTTCTGCGGCTCGCTGAACACGATCCCGGACGAGACGGCCCGCGACGTCGTGCGCCGGGCGTTCGAGTCGGCGAACCACGGGGTGGCCCTCAACTTCCTGGGCGACCGCCATCACCGCCGATGGGCCGGCGAAGACCTCTCTCCGGCCCGACGCTTCGACACCGTGGCGTGGGTGGACTTCGCCTTGTCGCTCAGCAGCCGGGTGGTGTTCGACCAGGAGTACCTCGACGGACACGACGTGAGCCTGCTCGTTCGGCACGACTAACCTGATACCCTTCCCGCCATGGCCATCATCGTCCTGCAGCACTGCGACCACGACACCGTCAAACGACTGGGCGTCGTTCTCAACGAGTACGGTCACGAGCTCGACGTCCGCCGACTTCACGCGGGCGATCCGGTGCCCGCCGATCTCGACGAGGTGGACGGTGCGGTGACCCTCGGGGGACCGCAGTCGGCCAACGCGAACGATGCATGGGTGGCCGACGAACTTCGATTCCTCCGCGCCGTGCACGAGGCGTCGCTGCCCGTGGTCGGCATCTGTCTCGGCAGCCAGTTGCTGGCCCGCGCCCTGGGCGGCGAGGTGTCGACGATGGATCGCGCCGAAATCGGGTGGCACGACATCCGGCTCTCCCCCGCCGGCCGGGAGGATCCCCTGTTCGCGGGCATCGGGTGGACACACCGGCAGTTCCACTGGCACCACGACGAGGTGACCAAGCTTCCGCCGGGGGCGCGGCCCTTGGCCTCGTCGGCCCACTGCAAGGTGCAGGCGTGGGGCGCGGGATTGCGCACCTATGCCTTCCAGTTCCACCCCGAGATCGACCTCGGCTCCATCGAGCAGTGGATGCGCCAGTCTCCCGACGAGCTCGCGACGGCCGGAATGGACGCGGCGACCCTCCGGGCCCAGTCCGAGGAGGCGTACCCGGCATTCGAACGAGTCGCCCGTCGACTGTTCGAGTCGCTGGCGCTGTTCGTCATGCCGATCGATCGGCGATACCACGGCCTGGTCAAGGACCTGCATCACTGACGACGACGGCGACCGCGTCGTGGCGTCCCGCCGCGTCGGCGCAGCGGATCTCCCAACGGCCCGGTGCCAGTCGGATGACGCTGCCCGCCTCGGGCTCCACGGGGCGACCGTTGACGAACCACCACCGGCGCTCGGTCGCCGTGGCGTCGAGGTTGGGCACCGCACCGGCCTGGGACCCCTCGAGCACCGCCTGGACGCCAACGGCCGCCTGGCCGTCGAGGGCGATGTGGACCGCGTTCGCCGTGGGATGCGCGATGCGCAGCCGGAGATCGGAACGGATGGACGCCGTCCGCGCGGGCGTGCGCGCCGA
>JAGQOG010000212.1 GCA_020427695.1 Phycisphaerales bacterium | reverse complement strand
CTGCGGCAAGTGCCACATGGGCCCGGACCACCCGCAGAAGGAGATCTACGAGGAGTCGAAGCACGGCATTCTCTTCTTCGCCAACATCGACCAGATGCACCTCGACGGTGCGAAGTGGGTGGTGGGGGAGGACTACTGGGCCGCGCCGACGTGCGCCACCTGCCACATGGCGGCCACGAGGAACCAGCCGTCGTCGCACGACGTTGGCCTGCGGATCAGCTGGAACAACCGACCGGAGGTGTCGATCCGTCCCGAGGCGGCGGATCTCAAGATGGGCATCCCGAGCTCGAAGGTGCCGTGGCAGACTCGCCGTCAGAGCATGATGGACGTCTGCATCAACTGCCACGACGCGCAGTGGATCGACAACTTCTACACCCAATACGACGCGGTGATCGCCCTCTACAACACGAAGTTCGGCGAACCCGGCAAGGCCCTCTTCGCGCTCGCGCAGCCGCTGTTGAACCCGGTTCCGTTCTCGAACGAGCTCGACTGGACCTGGTTCGAGCTTTGGCACCACGAGGGTCGGCGGGCCCGCCACGGCGCATCGATGATGGCGCCGGACTACACCCATTGGCACGGCACCTACGAGGTCGCCAAGCGCTTCTACGGGGAGTTCGTGCCGCAGCTCATCGAGCTCGCGGAGGCGAACGCCGTCGATCCCGACCCCAAGCGGGCGGAGGCGGCGGAGGCCTTGGCCGCGAAGCTCGACGAGGTCCTCAACAGCGACGACCACAAGTGGTACCTGGGGAAGACGGATCCCGCGGAGGCCGCGGCGCGGGCCAAGGCGGCCGCGGAGTTCAAGGCCCGCTACGAGAAGAAGAAGTGAACGGCGACCGAACCGATCCGGTCCGAGGCGACCGGCCGTCCGCCCCTCCGACGGAGGACGACGCGCGGACGTCCCTTCGCGATCACCTGCTGGCGAAGGCCGCGGCGGCCCGTGCGGCCCACGGGCCCGCGATCGACTCGGCGACCGTGCAGCGCCTGCTGGCGGACAGGTCGGTCGTGCGCTATCCCACCGAGCTTGTCTTCGACGCGGCGCGCCTTCGGCCCGGCGAGTTCGCCTTCGCCGAGCCGCGCGGCAGCCATCCCCGCGACGGATTCCGCCTGGCGGTTCATCCGTACTTCGAGCGGCGGCCCGAGGATTGGCCGCTGCTCGTCGCCTATCACATTCCGCCCATCAACTACGGCGACGTCGCGACGTCGGAGGACTGCGAGTGTTTCGGTGCGGCACTGGTCGGACTCGACCGCGAGGCGTACTACCGGCGGCTCTGCGCGCTGGCGGATGCGATGGCGAGCCGGTGATGGCGGCCCTCGAGCCGCGCGATCGGGTGGAAGGGCCGTAGACTATCCCGAACGCGTGCGTCACCACGGACGAGGAGGCACCCCATGAGCTTCGCCACGGTTCGAACCCAAGTCGCCAAGGACGTCATGACCTCCGAGCCCGTCTGCGCCGAGATCGGCATGTCGGTCCGGCAGGTCGCCCGCCTCCTGGAGGAGAACGAGATCTCCGGAGCCCCGGTGATCGACGGCCGGGGATGCGTGGTCGGCGTGGTGTCCAAGTCCGATCTCGTGCGCCGCTACCTCGGCGCCGAGAGCGACTACGACCCGCAGTTCCTGGTCGAGTTCTTCCGCGGCGACGCGGAAAGCGACGGCGGGGGCGCGGAGCCGTTTCTCGGCGTCGAGGAGTTCATGACCAGCGATCCGATCACCGCGGCGCCGAACACGCCGTTGCCCCAGTTGGCCGGGCGGATGGCCGAGGCCCGCGTCCATCGCGTGATCGTGGTGGACGGCGAGGGCTTCCCGGTGGGCATCGTGACCAGCCTCGACCTGGTGAAGGCGATCGCGGGGTAACGACGCGCGGTGGGGGGAACTGCGGCGCGCCGGGGACGTCTGGCGTGCGCTCGGCAACCGACCGGTGCCGTCTACTGCCTTCGCGACTCGAGCTCCTGCCACCGCGCGTACAGCGCGGCGACTTCCGCATGTGCGGCCTCGAGTTCCGCGCACGCCTTGGCCATCGCCACGTGATCGGCGATCACCTTGGGGTCGGTCACCCGCCGCTCGGCCGCCTCGGTGCGGGTCTCGGCCTCGAGGATGCGCTGTTCGATGCCGTCGTACTCGCGCTGCTCGTTGAAGGAGAGCTTGCGCCGCCCCGAGCGCTGGACGGGGGTCGGAGCGGCCGCCCTCGCCTCGTTCGTCCGGGCGGCGTCCTGCTCGGCGGCCGCGGCCTTGGCCTTCGCCGCCGCCTCCGCGGCAAGGGCCTGGTCGAGACTGGCGAAGATCCGGGCGCGACCGGGCCCATCGGCGTTGAGGGCGAGAACCTGGGTCGCGAGCCGATCGAGCATCGCCCGGTCGTGCGTGACGAGCACCGCCGCGCCTGGGAACTGCTCGATCGCCTCCTCGAGCACCTCGAGGGTCGGGATGTCGAGGTCGTTCGTCGGCTCGTCGAGCACCAGGACATCGGCGGGCTCGAGCATCAGTCGAGCCAGGTGCAGCCGCGCGAGCTCGCCGCCGCTGAGCGAACCCACCGGATGGTTCAACTGGTCGTCGCGAAAGAGAAACCGCCGGGCCCATCCGCTCACGTGCATGCGCTGGTCGAGGAACGACACGAAATCGCCCGTGGGCGAGAGCGCCTCGCGTAGGGGAAGCGTCGGGGAGAGCTCCTGGCGATGCTGGCTGAAGACCACGATCCGAGGACGCGGATCCGCCGCAACCACGGTGCCCGCGTCGGCGGCCAACTCCCCCGTAAGAACCCGGAGCAGCGTCGTCTTGCCGCTGCCGTTGGGTCCGAGGAGACCGAGGCGGTCGCCGCGCCCCAACTCGACGTCGAGGCCCCCGAACAGCGTTCGCCCGCCGAACGACTTGCCGATGCCGTGGGCCGCGATCAACTTCCGCGTTCGCCGCCCCGTGGCGGCGAAGTCCACGGTGGCGGCGTCGCCCACCGCGGCGGCGTTGCGGGACTTGAGGGCCGCGAGGTCGGACGCCCGGTCGGCGCTGTCGG
>JAGQOG010000211.1 GCA_020427695.1 Phycisphaerales bacterium | reverse complement strand
TGTGTCGCCTCGTTGATCGACCGCGCAACGCTCGGATGCGCAAGCAGGTTCGACAGCGACTCCCCCGGCTCCAGAAGGAGATGGATCACGCCGGTGGGGTACGTCACCCCGTCGATCGTGGTGTCCTCGGGGAACCAGACGAACGCGCGCGGCACCAAGTCCTCTCCGATCAACTCGTGCGTGAACCCGACCGCCTGCCCCAGGTCGTTCAGCCCGAGGACTCGGCATTCGGCGCCATCTTCCGTCGTCTGCGGAGGGAAGTGCACGATGCGGTACAACGCGGTGCTCTGCGCCAGGGTGTCACGTGGCGCGACGCCGATCGCCGCGGCGATCAGCGCGCAAGGAAGCCAGCGGCCAGAAGCCAGCGGCCAGCGGCCAATTCGAATCACGGTGCCATGTCATTGCATGTCTCCGGATGTGGTCCCGCCGAACGGAATCCCGCGAAAGATCCCAAACCCCGGGAATGCCCCGTCGTCGGAACCGCATGGATCATACCGCGCGCGACGTCGCGAACCAGAGAGTCGTGCCGTTTTTCGGCGAGCGAAGTCGGTGGGCCGAAAGGTCGCGGCGCTTCGGCCGGTGGCTGGAATCGGACGCTCGCGCAGCACGCGGAGGGGGAAGCGATTCCTCTCTCGGAACGGCGCGGGGAATGGCAGAAGACATGCCTCCACTCCGCGCCCTCCGCGGGCTCCGCGAGAGGAACAGCCTGCCTCTGCAAGCGCGCCGAGAACGAACCGCCGCTCGCCGGCGCGCGCCGACCGCCCCCTCAGCTTCCCGCCCGCACCAGGCGGCGCCGCACGAACGCATGCGCATGACGAGCGTCGGCCTGATGCGATGAGCGCTCGATCTCGCGCCACTCGGCTTCGTCGAACTCGGGGAACGTGACGTCGCCCTCGGGCGCCGCGTCCACCTCCGTGAGGTCCAGCTCGTCGGCGCGCGGCAGCGCAAGTCGGTAGATCTCGCCGCCGCCGATGATGAACACCGTCTCGTGCCCTTCCACCGCGCGAGCCGTGGCGAGCGCCTGATCGAGGTCGGGGACCACGATCGCCCCCTCCAGCCGCAGGTCCGCGCGGCGCGACAGCGCGATGTTCGTCCGTCCCGGCAGCGGCCGACCGTTCGCGCGAAACGTCGCATGTCCCATCACGACCGGGTGTCCGAAGGTGGTGCGCTTGAAGGCGGCGAGATCGTCGGGAAGCCGCCAGGGCAGGCCGCCGTCGCGACCGATCACGCGGTTGCGACCCATGGCCGCGATGAGCACGATGCGCATGTCGCATTGTCCCATGGCCGACCGGTCGTCGTCGATCTCGGTGTGCCCGCATCACGTCGTCAGTCGCGCTGACCATCGCGGCCGATTCCGGACGGTTTGGCCCGAAACGGGGCCGGGATCCCCGGTTGGCGACCGACGCATCGCCCTCGTACAATCTTTCACGAAGTCGTCGCGGTCACCTTGCCGGATCCGCGCACGACGCCGAGACGGCCCCCCGCTGGGGCACCAAACCCCGGCGGCTAGAATCCGCGTCCAGTGGCTGGCCGATCCCGATCCGGGAGGGTCGGCCCGCGCTCCCCCCGACCGGGACGGGCCTCGATCCGCCCGCTCCCCTGCCCTTTCGCCCGCCGACCCAGAGCCTCG
>JAGQOG010000210.1 GCA_020427695.1 Phycisphaerales bacterium | reverse complement strand
TCGACGCAGACCATCGTGAACGCGCACGGCCCGGGCACGATCGTGGACTGGAGCTCCGTGCAGTCGCTCAGCGCCGCGTTCAACGACGGATGCTGCGCCGGCACGAACGTCCACGCGTTCGTGGCGGCCGCCGACGCGTTCATCGACCTGTCCTCGGTCCAGTCCGTCGTCGGACCGGCCCGCTCCGAGGATCGGCTCGACTTCCGCGCGGCCGACGGCGGCATGCTGCTGCTGACCTCCCTCGCCTCCGCGACCGGATCCGGCCCGACGCGCTTCGAGGCCTCCGGTGCCGGATCGGTGCTCGACCTGTCGGCGTTCGGCGTGTTCGATCGGCCTTCGCAGCTGAAGGGCACGTCCGAGTCGACGGTCCTCCTCGGCGGCCTCGGCCTCGTGGGCAGTGGAACGGCCGCCTTCGACGACGACGTGTTCGGCTATCCCTCCGTGCGGCTCGACGGCTCGTTCCGCAACGAGCTTCAGAACGAGGCCGGTCTCAAGACCGACGACCTGCGCCTCACGATGACCGCCCACTACGGGCTGTTCGAGGTTGCTTCGACCGACATCGGCCCGGCCCAACCGAGTCCCATCACGTTCGAGTTGGGCGAACTGACCTTCGAGCCGGGCGAACCCGAGGCATATGGACTCGCGGATGCGGTGATCGTGTTCGTCGACAACTTCGACAACGGCAACCGGCCCGACATCGACACGCCCGAAGCCGTCTACGTGACCGGACACGACGGGTTCAACGCGATCCAAGCCCTCCACGGCGGAACGCTGGTGCTCAACGGCTTGAACGTGTACGCCTACGACGACGGCGCGTGGAGGAACCTCCAGGCCGGACTTCCGCCGCTGGGCAAGGTGCCCTTCAAGGACGGATACCTGGCCAATCGGCTGGACGAGACCATCGGCGACGTCAACGGAAGCCGCTGCGTCGATGGCCAGGACCTCGGACTGCTGCTCGGCGCCTGGGGAGGCTCGAACCCGGTGTACGACCTGAACGGCGACGGCATCGTCGACGGGGCCGACCTTGGACTCCTGCTCGGCGCCTGGGGATCGTGCACTTGACCGGAGACAGGTGATCGACGAGGTGTGATCGCGAAGGCACCAAGGCACCAAGGCATCAAGGCATGGAGGCATCGAGGGTCTTCGCCGCGTTCGCGGACAATCCTCATCGTGCGGGCGCATCCGCGGGCCACGCGGGCTCGCGGATGCGCCCGCTTGCCGCTTGTCCCGTGGCGCCGGAGCCCGGCTCTTCGGGATCGAGAAACATCGATACCGCGGCGGTCATGGGCTCGATGCCCGCGGCGGAGACCGCTTCGGCAAGCGGAGGCATGGGCTCGTCCTCGTCCTCGCGATCGACGAATGCGACCGGGTCGAGGAGCAGCCGCTTGGTGCCCAGGTGCACGGGCATGCAGGGTCGCAGGCGCCGCCGATCGAACGCCCGACCATCGACCCGCAGGCCGCCCACGGCACCCGTGTCGGCGACGGTCCAATGCCGCCCTTCGCGGAAGAGCACGCAGTGGAGCGCCGCCAGGCCGGGCTCGTCCACGACGAGGTCGCACACGGCGTTGCTTCCGATCGTCAGACGGTCGCGGTGCCGCAGCGAAATGCGGCGAAGCGGCCGGTAGTCCTCGTCCATCACCATCAGCCGAGGGCCGGGCAGGTCGTCGCCGTCCGTCCCGCCGACGGACGGGAACGCCCCGCGCTGCCAGCGCTCGATCAGCTCGCCGCGGAGCGCCACCGGTGGTGCGCCGGCGGTCGCGTTCGGCGGCGCGGAAGGCTCCGGCGGCTTCGGGTCCACCAGCCAGAGGTAGGCCGGTCCGATGCGGCACCAGAGATCGGGATCGAGTTCCGCCTGCCTGACCGGACCGTCGGGGCCATGAACGCCCGTGCGCGAGCCCGTGTCGACCATGCGCCAAACGCCCCCGTGCTCGAAGAGCAGGGCGTGATGGCGGCTGATCGACGCCGCCGAGAGCACAAGGTCGCAGCGCGGCGAGCGTCCGATCGTGAGCTTCGTGCGCGGATCGAGCTCGACCCGCAGCACGAGTTCGCCGTCGGCCTTGGCGATCAGGATGGCGGTCATCGGAAGGAGTGTACGGCGGAATCCGGTCCGTGCTGCGCCGAACCGAGGTCGTTCAGGTGCTGCTGTTCGTCCGGCCGACCGGGAGGCGTCCCACCGAGTAGTAGGCGAATCCCAGGCTTTCGAGGAGCTGCCGGCGGTAGAGGTTCCGCCCGTCGAAGACGACCTTCGACTTCAGACGGCGGGCGATCTCGTTGAAGTCCGGCGAACGGAACTCGTTCCACTCGGTGCAGATGACGAGCGCGTCGGCGCCGTCCAGCACCTGGTACATGTCGTCCACGCACGCCGCCGCGGGAAGCTCGTGCTCGAGATGCTCGAGCGCCACCGGGTCGTACGCCCGGACCTTCGCGCCGTCGTGCAGCGCGAACTGCATGAGGGAGATCGACGGCGCCTCGCGGATGTCGTCCGTCCGGGGCTTGAACGCCACGCCCCAGAAGGCGAGCGTGGCGCCCTCGAGCCGGCCGTCGAAGTGCCGCTTCACCTTCTCCCAGAAGTGGCGCCGCTGGAGCTGATTGACCTCGTGCACCGCGGCGTTCAGCATGCAGTCGAAGCCGGCGGCCCGGCCCATCGACACCACGGCCTGGGTGTCCTTGGGGAAGCACGAGCCGCCGTAGCCGAGCCCCGGGTAGAGGAACTGGTTGCCGATCCGCCGGTCGGCGCACATCCCCTCGCGCACCGAGGAGATGTTGGCCCCGTAGATCTCGCACAAGTTCGCGATCTCGTTGATGAAGCTGATCTTGCACGCCAGCATGGCGTTGGAGGCGTACTTCACCATCTCCGCCGAGCGCACGTCCATGATGAAGATCGGATTGCCCTGCCGCACGAACGGTTCGTAGATCTCGCGCATCATCGCCGCCGCCGCATCGTCCTCGACGCCGCACACCACGCGATCGGGCTTCATGAAGTCGTTGATCGCGTCGCCTTCCTTGAGGAACTCGGGGTTGTCGGCGATCGAGAAGGGATGCTTGGTCCGGGCGCGGATCACGTCGCGCACCTGGTGGCTGCTGCCCACCGGCACCGTCGACTTCACCACCACCGTCTTCGGCCGCTGTCCCGGTCCGAGGGCCTCGATCGCCTCCGCGATGTCGGCCGCCACCTGAAGCACGTACTTGAGGTCCGCGGACCCGTCCTCGCCCGGGGGCGTGCCCACGCAGATGAAGATCGCGTCCGCGTCGCGGTACGCCTCCATCTTGTCGGTGGTGAAGAGCAACCGGCCCGCCTCGGCGTTCCGAACGATCATCTCGCTGAGGCCCGGCTCGTAGATCGGGCTCTCGCCGCGGTTGAGCATCGCGATCTTGCGGTCGTCGACGTCGAGACAGGTGACATGGTTCCCGGTCTCGGCGAAGCAGGCGCCGGTGACCAGGCCGACGTATCCGGTGCCGACCATCGTGAGGTTCATGGCTGGTGCGCTTCCTTCGGCTTCTCAAGGCTCGGGGCAAGAGGGATTCGGCGTCGGCCCTCCGGCGGGCTCGATCGGACCCGGTCCCGCACCATCGGAGCGGGGCACCACTCTACTTGAATCCCCTGGCCGGGGTTCGCAGCGCGACGATCGACGCGTCAGGCGCCCGCGGGCGACCGCTCGAGTTCGAGAATCGCCCGCTTGAGCCGGAGCTCCGTGCCCTCGGGGTCGTCGCTGCCCGCGAATCCGCACAGGTGTCCGTCGGCTCCCACCACGCGATGGCACGGGACCACGATCGGCACCGGATTGCGCCGCATGGCCTGGCCCGCGGCCCGTGCCGCGGATCGCGTGCTTCCGACCGCGCGGGCGAGGTCGGCGTACGAGATCGTCTCCCCGCGCGGCACGCGGCGGGTCGCCGCCCAGCAGCGCCGGAAGAAGGGCGGGCCGGGCGGAAGGGGCACGTCCTCGAAGTCGTCGGGCGGCGCGGAGGCGGCAAGCGCCGCCTTCAGGCGCGCGGCAAGCGGTTCCAGCAGACGGCGATCCTCGCGCCATGCCGGCTCCGCATCGGGTGGAGCGCCGTGCCACAACTCGAGCCATCCCGTGTGCAGCGAACCGTCGTCGAACTGGACCATGACGAAGGGGCCGAGCGCCGTGCGAAGGGTCCGCCAGCGCGCGGGCGGCCGATCGCCGGTCGCGGAACGCCGCGGACGGCGGACGGAACGCGATCGCTGCGCCACGGTCACGGCTGCGCCTTCCCGGCACCGGACGAATCGGGCGCGGCCCATGCGAGATCGACCACCAGGGGAAGGTGATCCGAGGCGTCCGCCGTCTCGCTGGCCGAGAGCGACAGGGCAGCCAAGCGATCCGCCCCGAGGTCCGCCGCATCGAACACGAAGCCGCCGGTTTCGCGCAGCGTGGCGTCGCTGTACACGAGGTAGTCGAGGCGCCCCGCCGTGAACGGCTGCTTGGCGTCCGCCCAGGTGGCGTTCGAACGGCCGTCGATCTGGAGCGCCTCCGCAACGGCCAGATCGCCGCCGTCGACGTCGGTCTTGAGCAGGAGCCGCTCCAGGGGAACGCGCGAACCCACGAGGTTGTAGTCGCCGCACACGACGGCGCCCGCGGCCGCCCCCGAATCGAGCACGGTGCGCAGCGCGTGTCGCACCGCCTCGACCTCGTCGATCCGCT
>JAGQOG010000209.1 GCA_020427695.1 Phycisphaerales bacterium | reverse complement strand
TGGGGTAGGGGGAGTGCCACGGCGACAAGGCATCGAGGCAACAAGGCATCGAGGCACCAAGGGTTGAGCAGAGGGACCCTGGGTGCACGGCCGTGTCGGCCGTGCCGGAGCGGGCCAGATGTTCGCACGGCCGTGCCGGAGTCGGGCATGCGAGTGTTCGCACGGCCAGGATGGCCGTGGCACCCATCCCACAACCCTAGATGCCTAGATGCCTCGATGCCTCGATCCCTCGATCCCTCGATCTCCCCCTCTACTTCACCTCCGCCAGCCGCACGTTCCGGAACTGGATCTCCGCGCCTTCCGACTGGAGGCAGATCTTCCCCGGGATCTCCTGCACGTTGGTGGCACGGTTGACCTCTTCGCCGTTGACCAAGAGCACGACGTCGCCGCCGTCCACGATGATCTCGTAGTCGTTCCACTGGCCGATCGGGTTCTCGGCGAAGTGCGTCTTGCGGGTGTTGCGGCCGTTGGTGCGCTCGGTGTCGGTCGTCATCTGGAATTCGTCGATGTTCCAGAAGTCGCCGGCATTGCCGCTGTGGAGTTGGGCCTCGACGCTCTTCGGCCACACTTTGTCGGGGCCGATCTTCCGCAGAAGGACGCCGCTGTTGCCCGCCTTGCCGGTGACGGGATTGAAGCGCCATTGAAGCTTGAGGACGTAGTTCGTGAAGTCGTCGTTCGTCCGGATGTAGCCGACGGGATTGCCGGTGCACACCAGGATGCCGTCGCGCACCGACCAGACGTCCTCCATCTTGCCGCCGTTGGGCAGGACGGCCGTCCAGCCGGTGAGATCCTTCCCGTCGAAGAGCGCGCGTTCGCCCGGCATGGGCTTGGACAGGTCGCGGACCTTGAGGTTCCGGTAGCACACCTCGTCGCCGTGGTCCTGGAGGGCGAGGTGGCCCTTGGGCTGGACGCCGAAGCCCGGATACGCCTTGAACTTGCTCCAGTCGATCCGGTCGGTCCAGGTCTGGTCGTCCACCCGCACATCGACGATCTTCATGCCGTTCAGCCAGTGGCGCAAGCGCCCGTTCTCGAGCCTGATGCGTCCCTGGTTCCACGCGCCGGCGGGATTCAGCTTCTTCCCTTCGGCCGGTGCGGCCAAGTCGTACAGGGCGCCGGCGGAGTGCGGCTCGTCGGCCGCGGCGCCGTAGCCGCCATCGTCGAGCACCTGGTACTCCGGTCCGGTCATCCACGGCGCATCGTGGATCTCGGTCACGCGGTAGATCACGCCGCTGTTGGCGGCCGGCGTCGCCTTCCACTCGAACGTGAAGTCGAAGTCGCCGTACTGGCCGACGGTGATGATGTCGCCGCCGCCCTTGCCGATCCTGAGGCATCCGTCCTCGATGGTCCATCCGGTCGTCGGGAACGCATCCTTCTTGTAGCCCCGCCAGCCGTTGCTGGTGGTGCCGTCGAAGAGCAGCGTCCAGCCCGCCGTTCGCTCCGCGGGCGTGAGCGTGTTGGGCGGGGCATCGTCGGCGATGGCCGCGGAGACGGCGGTCAGGACGGCCAAGGCGCTACAGGCCAGCGAACGGGTCCAAGGGATCGTGCTCACGGGAACTCTCCTGGCGAACGGGTGCGATTCCGGCAGCATACCGAAAGGCCGGCTCGGTCTGCGCTCGATTCGAGTGTGACGCCTTCCCCGGTTGACGGGTTCCCTTCCGGAGACCATGCTCGGTGCGCCCATGCCGACCGTCCGCACGTGCCGATTCGCCGACGACGAAGCCGCCATTCGGGCCGTCCGCGTGGAGGTGTTCGTCGACGAGCAGGGAATCGCCCGCGAGGAGGAGTTCGACGACGCCGACGACCGTTGCGTGCACGTGGTCGTCCGTTCCGACGGCATGCCCGTCGGCACGGGTCGACTCGATCGCGACGGCCGCATCGGCAGGATCGCCGTGCTTGCGGCGCACCGCCGCCGCGGCCTCGGGCGCACCGTCATGGTGGCGCTGGAGCGGGCGGCGGCGGCTCAAGGCAGCGAACGCGTGTACCTCGGCGCCCAAGTGACGGCCGTGCCCTTCTACGAACGACTGGGCTATCGCGTGTTCGGCGAGCCGTTCGTCGAGGCGGGCATTCCGCACCGGCTCATGGAGAAGACGGTGGCGCCGTGACCGGGGGCGGTGGAGGCGGCGCCGGATCGCCCTTTGGCAACGCAGGGGGGGTCGCGCCGCCAGATTGCGGCGCTGCGAGATCGATCAGCGCCAGGACCGGACGGTGATCCGACGCGACCCGCTCGTCGATCACCGTCGCCCCGCGCGGCCGCAGCACGTCGCCGCGCGACCAGACGTAGTCGATCTCGATGGTGGGCGTGTCGGCCGGAAAGGTCAGGTGGGCGTCGCCCGGTTTCGGCACCTCGGTCAGCGTGCGGCGCACGAGCTCGATCGTGCGCGACGGCGGCTGGTCGTTGAAGTCGCCCGCCACCACCAGCGGTCCGTCGATCGTCGCAAGCTGCTCCACGAGCGCCGTCGCTTGGGCGAAGCGCTCCTGATCGTTCTCGAGCCAGTCGAGATGGACTCCGACGACTTGCACCGCGCGGCCGTCTGGAAGTCGCACCGTCGCGTCAAGCGCCGTGCGCGGTTCGTGCCGACCGGGCGGCAGCGCGAGCGTGCGACAACCCTCGAGCGGCAGGCGGGAGAGGATGCCCATGCCGTACGCCCCGCCGTCGAAATCCATGAACGGGACGAAGCCCGAACGCATGCCCAGGCGCGTTCCGAGCCATCCCGCCTGGTCCACGCCGCCCGTGCGCGCGGCGCCGCGATCGACCTCCTGGAGGAGAACGATGTCGGGATGGAGGGCTTCGATGGTCCGTGCCGTGCGCTCGAGATCGAGCCGATTGTCCATTCCTGCGCCGTGGCGGATGTTCCAGGAAAGGACTCGAAGGGAAGTGGTGGGCGCCGCCGGCGCGGGTGGGGTCGCCGATTGATCGTCGCTCCACGCGCCGCACGTCCAGAGGAGCGCCACCGACAGCGCCACGGAACGTGCGGTGGGGAGTGTCGCCACCGCGAATAAGCGGAGAAAGCGGTATCGCATGACGCCATCATCGCAGTCGTCGGCCGGATGGCAACGACCGCTCGTACTTGACGGACCGGTCCCGCGCCGGATGATGCCGGTACCCGTCTCCACGCCGGGGCGACGGTCCTGCCAGACCGCCACGACCGATCACTACGAACAGGAACGTCCCATGCGCATGACTGCCTGGATGCCCCGATCCCCGATCCCCCGATCCCTCGATGCCTTGATGCCTTGATGCCTTGATGCCTTGATGCCTCCTCGCCGACCGCCTGAACCTCACCTGGGGTCGCCAACATGCGTTTCGAACCGTTTTGGGCACGAGCGACCACGAAGATCGCGGCTCCCGGCGGAGACTCCGTCACCGCCTACGGCCACTCTTCCCGCAGCCTGGAGGAGGCGCAACGGAACGCGGCCGAAGCCGCTCGCCGACTGGCGGAGCACGGCGCGACGGGCGATTGGCCGGAGCGCTATGCGTACGAGGATGGTCGGCCCGTGCGCGAGGAGGTGGTGGAAGAGATCACGGACGCGACCGGCCCGCTCGCGGTGCTCACCCGAAACAGCTACGGAAGCCTGGTGGTGAACGCGGCCGACGCGATGTTCATCGACATCGATGCCCCAGGTCCGGGCGTTTCGCTCTTCAAGGCCATCGGCCGGATGTTCGGACGAGGCTCGTCGGGTGGCGATCCCGCCGTGGAGCGGGTTCGTCGGATCGTGGACGAGACGCGCGGTCTTGGCCTGCGGCTGTACCGCACTGCGAAGGGACTGCGCGGGCTGGTCACGAACACCCCGATGAATCCCGAAGCCGAAAGGGCGACGGCGATGTTGGCGCGCTTCGACGCGGATCCGCAGTATGTCCGGTTGTGCCGGGTGCAGAAGTGCTTCCGAGCCCGGGTGTCGCCGAAGCCCTGGCGCTGCGACTGCCGTCGCCCGCCCACGCGCTATCCGTGGGACAGCTCGGCACAGGAGTCGGCCTACCGGGAATGGGAGCTGGAGTACCACGAGCGCACACAAGGCTTCGCCGCCTGCGAGCTGATCGAGACGCTTGGCGAGCGCACCGTGCATCCCCGGATCCAGCGGGTGATCGAGTTGCACGACGGGCTGGCGTGTGTCGGCGGCACGTTGGCCTGAATGGCGCTCGTACAGACGGGCGGTTCTCTGGCTGCATCGGAGGTCATGCCGCCCGACCGAATGGCCGATACCGAAATCTATGGATCGCGCTCCCGGCAGGGTCATCCTCGTCCTGGCCGCCGCCGCCGGCGTGTGGGCGGGATGGCTCGATCTGCTTCAGCCGGGGTTTCGCGAGCCACTTCTCCTGATCGCAGCGGCCGGATTCGTCGCCGGCTTTGCCCGCCCCGCCGGCGCGGTTCCCGCGGCGCTGCTCTTGGGCGCTGGAGTTCCGCTGATGCACCTGGCCCACCTGGTCTTGGGCGTGCCCTCCGCCGACGACACCGCGTTTCCATGGACCTTCTTCGCCCTGGTCCCGGCGCTCATCAGCGCCTTGGCGGGGGTTGGCGTGCGGCAGTCGATGCTGCGCAACTTCGAGCGGGCAAGCTGACCGCACGCGGAAGGACGTGATCAGCGCTGGCAGGACGTCGCCGCGCCGATCGCTGGAACCGCGGGTGGGAGCGATCGCTTGGGACGCGAGCGTGCCCGTGTCAGAAGAACGACCGCAACCACGATCAGCGTCGAGGCGACCATTGTTCGCGGCGTGAACGGTTCGGCATTGAGAATCGTGCCGAGCACGACCGCGACCACGGGGTTGACGTACGCATAGGTGCCGACGGCGGCCGCCGAGACATGCCGCAGCAGCCAGATGAATGCCGTGTAGGCCACAAGCGATCCGAACACCACGAGATACGCGAAGCCGAGCCAGCTTCGCGCCGTCACGGCCGCGGGATCGAAGGCCGACCAGTCCTCGGCCAGCGCGCTGTACAACAGGAGCGCCGTCCCGCCGAAGAACATCTGGAGCGCCGTGGACACCAACGGATTCGTCGGTCGCGGGCCGTTCTTCGACAGCATGGATCCGCACGCCCAGGACAAGGTGGCCCCGAGCACGGCGAGGAGCGCGGGTCCGTCGATGCCCTTTGGAGCGGTGCCTCCCAGTCCGCTCAACACGGCGATGCCGACGAACCCGACCAGCAGCCCCGCCACGACCAGCGGATGCACGCGACTGTCCCGATCGACATACCGGTCGATCAGGACCAGCCAGAACGGGGTGGTGGCGATGAGCACGGCGACGAGTCCGGTTGGCGCGCCGCGGCTGATGGCCCAGACCACAAGTCCGTTGCCGAAGCCCAGCATGAGGATGCCGACGAGGGCCGCCGACGCCACCACTTTCCGCGCGGGCAGTTCGCCACGGAATCCGCCCGCGACCACGAGCCATGCGGTCATGGCGGCACCGGCGAGTGCGAATCGCGCCCCGGCCATGAGGTAGGGCGGCATGGACTCGATCGCGTACTTGATGCCGAGGTAGGTCGAACCCCAGATCAGGTAGACGGCCACGAACGACAACACGACCTTGATCGTGAAGCCGCGCGTCGTCGTGGATGGCTGTTCGGTGGTCATGGAGGGGTCGGTGCGCGACGAGAGCGTAGGCGTTCGACGATGGCGCCGGAAGCCCGGTGCATCGGGCGCTACCATCGGTCGCAAGGCGGGATCGGGATGGAGGCGGATCGGGATCGCGAGAAGCGCCCATGGAGATGCTCCTCATTGTCCTTGCGATCGGCGCCGTGGTCTGGGGCGGCGTCGTCCTGCGCCGCGAGCGCCGGGTGGTGCGGGAGGGCGAGATCTCGGATCGGCGGCCGGCCTGCGCTGCATGCCTTTACCCCCTCGGGGGATGGAGCTCGTCGCGCTGCCCGGAGTGCGGTCAGGATGCGGTCGACAAGGGCGTGCAGATCGGCGGGCGCGAACGGGCAGAACTCCTGGCGTCCCTGATCGTCGGTGTGGCGGTGATCGCGTTCGGCGTCGCAGGTGTCTGGGCGTCCACGCGTTTCTTCACCACACGGGACACGGTCACAACCCAGACGCTCGCCTTGGATCCCGGAGCCGGAGTCGAGGTGACGCTGGTGAGTCGTTCGCGCTGGCAGCCCCGGCCCCGGTCGTTCAACTGCCGTATCTCGATCGACCTCCGGCGCACGCCCGTCGCGTCGACCAACGCCGTTGAGGAGTCGCTGGACTCCATCGTGCCCTCGATTGCCTTCCAGGCCGCCGCGCCGGAGGAACTGCCGACCACGGCCCAACTCGAGGAGGCGTTCCGGACGCTGCTCGAGAAGGACCCCGAGGACGAGTCGGGACGTCCGCTCTCCCAACGGGCGGCGGCGGTGCTATACGACGTTCTGGCGCCGGATCGGATCTGGGACGCGCCCCGCGCGGGCGAAGGGGAGCGCATGGCAACAGTCCTGTATCCGTTTACCACCGGCGGGGGAACCGTCTCCATGTTCTGGAAGACGTCGTGGACCGGACGCCTCGTTCAACTTGTTCCGGCGTTGCTTGCCGGCGTCGTCGCTTGGCGGATCGTGCGAAGGCACGCCCGTTCGCGGTGGTGGCGTCCGGTGCGCCCGGGCGAGTGGGCGTCCGTCGGGGCGTCCTCGATCGGAACGTCGCCGGACCCGGGATAGGGCCCGGTTCGAGCGGCGGGGCGGTCGGAGAAAGCAGATAGCATCCCGTCATGGCGACTCGCATCTTCGCGCTGGCGGCCTTCGCCGCCGCTCTCCTCGTGCCTTCGATTCCCGTCTGCGGCGCCGCGCCGGCCAAGTGGGACTGGAGCACCTCGCCCGATCGGCATTGGCCGGGATCCGACTGGGTCGTGAACCGCGTTCAGGACTGGCGCGTCCGCGACGGCGCTCTCGAGTGCACGCCAGGGCTGCCGCTGCGCACGGCACATCTTCTGACCGCGCGGCTCGACGCCGCCCACGCGGTTCCCGGCTCGAGCGCCGTGCTGCGCACGGTCGTGGAACCGTTGGGCGAGTCGCCGCGTCCGGATGCATTCATCGGTGTGCTCCTTGGGATCGGCGGCGACGAGGTGGACTACCGCCTCAGCGCGCTGGTGCAGCAGGTGCCGGGTCCGGGCGGTGGCATGCTGGCGCTCCTCGACGGACAATCCGCCACCCGCCTGGTGGACTTCTCCGTGCCCTTCGGCGACGGGGGGTTCCGCTGGTCGCTGCCGAGCCGTGTCGGTCTCGACGACCTCACGACGCTCGTCGAATCGGCGCCGGCCGGCGGCGCGGCCCCGGTGTGGCGCCCAGGCGTTCCCGTCGTGCTCGAGATCCGCATCGTGGCGCAGGAAGACGGGCGCTTCGCCGTCGAGATCGCCGCCACCGTCGAGGGACGGATGGTTGGGGCGTGCGAACAGGCGGATCTCCCGGTCGAGGCGGTGCAGGGCGGAATCGCCCTGGTTGTCGATGGCGGCACGGGCCAGAGCGTTCGGAGCGACTGGCGCATCCGCTCGTTCGAGATCGACGCGGGAGCGGGTTGGATCGAGCGCCACCCCGAACGCCGTTGGGGGCCGGTGCTCGGCGTCCTGTACACGCTGGATCGGGAGGAAGGCGACGGCGTGACGATGCGCCTGACGGCGCAGCTTCCCGTGCTGCCGATCGGGCAGCTCTCCGACTTGCGGCTCGAGATCGAGGACGCGCCGCAGGAGTGGAGCGTGGTCGCTCTGGGTGTGCCCGTGGACGGCAGCTTCACCGTTCCCTTCGTCGCGACCGGGCTCGACGATCGCACGAGCCGACGCTTCCGCGTGGCCGGCGCCGTCGCGCGGGGCGACGGGTCGTCGGAGCCGTTCGAATACCAGGGCAACATTCGGGCTCGGCCAACAGACGATCGAACCGCGGTCGTGGCGTCCATGTCCTGTGTCAAGCACGACACGGGCGGCCTGGAATGGAACCGCGACGGGAAGTGGTTTCCCCACAGCGACCTGGTGGCGAGCGTCGTGGTGCAGGACCCCGATCTCCTCTACTTCGCGGGCGACCAGTTGTACGAGGGCGATCTCACCGGCCCCGACGGTCGCGAGCCGCTCCTCGACTACCGCACGCGGTGGCAGCGGTTCCTGTGGGCGTTCGGCGCGCTGACGCGGATGCGGCCGACGATCGTCGTGACCGACGACCACGACGTGTATCAAGGAAACCTCTGGGGCGCGGGCGGGGTGCGGGCGGTGGCGCACGACGGGTTGAGCGCCCAGGACGCCGGGGGATTCAAGCTTCCGCCGGACATCGTCAACGCGATCTTCCGCACGCAGACGAGCCATCTCCCGCCCGCGGCGATCGCCGGACCGATCGGCGCCGGCATCATGCCGTACACGACGCGGGTGCGATGGGGGCCGTTCGATTGCGCGGTTCTCTCCGACCGCATGTGGAAGGACTCCGCCAGCGTGCTGGTTCCGGAAGGATCGGTCGTGAACGGCTGGTTCAAGGCGCCGGGCTTCGACCCGCGCACGGCCGATCCGCCGGGTGCACGGCTGCTGGGGCCGGAGCAGGAGGCGTTTCTCGCCCAGTGGGCGGCGGAACCGGATCCCCGATGTCCGGTTCGGCTTGTCTTGTCGCAAAGCCCGTTCGTGAACGTGGCCACGCTGCCGAGGGGCAAGGACGACTCGGTCGTCCCGAGCCTCGCCGTGCTCGCCGATGGCGAGCGTCCGGACGACGACGAGCCGGTCGCGGACTGCGACTCGAACGGATGGCCGCCGTCGGCGGCACGACGGGCCGTGGGCCTGATCGCGCAGGCCGGGGCCCTGCATCTCGCCGGGGATCAGCATCTCGCCACGCTGGTTCAGTATGGCGTCGATGGTTTTGGTGACGGACCATTCGTGTTCACGAGCCCAGCAATGGCGAACACGTGGGCGCGGCGTTGGATGCCGAGCATGGAGGGGGCGGCTCCCGCGCCGGACGCGCTGCCGTTCACCGGCGACTTCCTGGACGGCTTCGGCAACCGGATGACGGTGTGGGCCGTGGCCAACCCGCGCCAACAGACGCGCGAGCCGCGACGGCTGCACGACCTCTCGCCCGGCTATGCCGTTGTGCGCTACGAGCCCGGATCGCGCGAACTGGTGCTTGAGGCGTGGCCGCGCTGGGCTCGCCCCGGATTCGGCGCGCCGTACCCCGGCTGGCCGTTCCGCATCGGTCTCCCGACCCCGCGCGGGAGGTGAACACCGCCCGGGAAGCCGCCGCACCGGGAAGAACGCGCACGGAGGGATTCGAACCCCCAACCCTCGGTTCCGAAGACCGATGCTCTATCCGTTGAGCTACGTGCGCGGAGATCGGATGGTATCGCGCATCGACGGGTTCCGTCTCCGATGGGGGGCCAATCCCGATTCGCTCCGCATTGTGGGCGTCGGGGGAGCAGGCTACCCTTCCGAGTTGCGTTTCCGACGCCGCGCGTCGGATCGGCTGTCCTCCCCGTTGCTGGGCCCCCGGGCTTGGCTGGAGACTGGAAATGACCACCATGACCACCGCTTCGACCACCCAGACCGAGCCCGGACCCGTGCCCGCCGGAGCCCTCATGGCCGGCAAGCGAGGTCTGGTCGTCGGCATCGCGAACGACCGCAGCTACGCCTGGTACATCGCCGACTGCATCGTGCGGCAGGGCGGGGATTGCCTGTTCACCCACTTGCCCGGCGAGAAGATGGAGCGGCGGGTGTCCAAGGCGATCGAGTCGCTGGGGGTCAAGGACCCGTGGCTCCATCCGCTCGACGCGGGAAGCGACGACGATCTCGATGCGCTCTTCGAGAAGGTGAAGGCCGACGTGGGCACGATCGACTTCCTGGTCCACTCGATCGCGTTCGCGGACAAGGACTGGCTCCAGGAGGGCCGCTTCACCGCCACGCCGCGCCACGTGTTCACGCAGGCGATGGACATCTCCGCCTACACCTACATGGCGATGGCCAACCGTGCCTTGCCGCTCATGCCCAACGGCGGCTCGATGCTCGCGATGAGCTACTACGGCGCGGAGAAGGCGGTGCCCGGCTACAACGTGATGGGCGTGGCCAAGGCCGCGCTCGAGGCGACCACGCGGTACCTCGCGCAGGAGCTCGGGGCCAAGGGCATCCGGGTGAACACGATTTCGGGCGGTCCGCTGCGCACGATGTCGGCGATGGCCGTCGGCGGCTTCGGCGAAATCCTCGGCTGGGTCGAGAAGAAGGCGCCGCTCCGAAGGAACATCACGGGCCACGAGGTCGGCAACACCGCGCTGTGGCTGCTGAGCGACCTCGGCACCGGCGTCACCGGCCAGACGATCTACGTCGACGCCGGCTACAGCGTGATGGGGTTGTAAGACAACCAAGGGATCGAGGGATCAAGGGATCAAGGGATCAAGGGACCACGGGCGCGTGTGCCACTGGTTGCCCTCTGTGGGGCAACCAGTGTGAAGGGCATGATTCGCGCCCTGCGCGTGCTCCGTGTCGTTGCGGCCGGATGGAGCCTACGGGCGACCCTCAACCCTCGATGCCTTGATGCCTCGATGCCTCGATGCCTCGATGCCCTTACGGGGCGAACGCCCGCCCCCTGTCCCAAAACCCCCACCGTCCTTCGTGCGCCAGGTCCGCCGCCGGCACCAACCGCTCGCGCACGATCCGCACGAACGCCTCGATGCCTTCGCCGGTCTTGGCGCTGACCACCGCATCGGCGTCGGCTCGTGCCCCGAGATCGCACCGTCCTGCGACGCGGAGATCGGGCGGGCGGGGGAGATCGGGCCAGTCGTGTTCCGCGTCGGTCATGGCGATCAGGAGGTCGCACGACCGCATCAGGTTGGCGGCCAGCGCGATGGCGCGCGACTCGATCTCGTCTGCGGCGTCGCGTAGTCCCGGCGTGTCGAACCAGCGCACCACGAGGCCGTTGAGGTCGATCGTGCCGGTGGTGTAGTCGCGCGTCGTGCCGGCGAGGTCGGCGGCGATCGACACCGTGCGTCCGGCCAGCGCGTTGGTGAGCGTGCTCTTGCCCACGTTGGCCGGGCCGGCGACGACCACGCTCGGCGGTCGGACCAGGCGGTCCAGTCGATGGGAGCGGGCGCGATCCTCGTTGGTGAGGGGCCTCGGCCCCGCCTCGCGCCATCGACGGGGCTGGTCGAGCAGCAGGTCGATGGCGAGCGGACTCGCGGCACGGGCCAGCGTGACAAGCATCTCGGCCTCGATGCTGCTGGCCGCCTCGGGATAGAGCTGTTCCGGTGCAATCTCCTCGGCCGGCACGAGCCGCACGCCCAGTTCGGACAGGCGCAAGAGCAGACGCTGGACGATGCGCACGCCGCCGTGCGGCATGATCATGGCGCCGCCCGGTGCGACGACCGCGACCACACCCTCGTCGATGCCGGCCAGATCGCAGCGGCGCACCGTCGCCGGGGGCCATCCGCTGCGGCCGGTCAGCGCCTCGAGCGTGGCGTCGAGCGATGGCGTTCGGATGTCCTCCGCGCCGGCATCCACCTGTATGACGGCTATCCCGCCGGGACACAATGGCGTCGCCAACCAGGCGCGGGTTGGGTTCGACGGGTGGGTCGCCATGTCGGACCGGACCGCCCGGCCTAGGCGTCCGCTCCTTCCGAGAGGTTGGCCCGTGCGGCGGCGGCGATTCCCTGGAGCGTCAGGTCGGGCACGATCGCGTTGACCAGCTCGTCGCCCTCGAAGATCGTCGCCGCATCGCCGCCCGTGGCGATCACCTGGGGAAACGCGCCGTACGCGGTCGCGTACTGTTCGACCAGCCGCCAGACGAGCCCTCGGATGCCGTGGAAGACGCCTTGGAGCATCGCCTGCCGCGTGTTCTTGCCGAACGGATCGGGATCGGGCCGCACGAAGTCGATCGTCGGCAGCGCTGCGGTGTGCTCGTGCAGGGCGGCCAATTGCATTCGCGCGCCCGGAGCGATCGCTCCACCCTGGAAGGTGCCGACACCGTCGACGAAGTCCACCGTGACCGCGGTCCCCGCATCGACGACGACGCACGCCTGCTTGAGGCGATCCCACGCGGCGGCCGCGTTGAGCAGGCGATCCAAGCCGGTGATCGTTTCCGGGTCGAGTTGCTGACCGATGGGCACCCCGAGGTCGTCGTCGATCCGGTACACCTCGGAAGAGGTCGAACGTTCGATCGCCGCGACGATCGGTCCGGTCGCCGGTTCGTTCACCGACGCGACCACGATCATGGACGGCTCGGCATCCACGATCGCCTGCCACATCGACTGGGCCGCCTTCGCCACCTCGTTCGCCTCGGCGCTCGGACAGTGCGCCGTGCGCTCCAGCCGATCGCCGACGAAGAGACCGAGCTGGGTCCGGGTGTTGCCGATGTTGACGGCGACGAGATTGACGGCGGGGGAGGAGGGCACGGTCATGCGCGGGGCTCCGCAGCGGCACCGGCGGCGATCCGACCGGTGGTCGGGGACGTCGCGATGCCGCACTCGTTGGCGATGCGTTGCAGGCAGCGATCGTACACGCTTCGGGCCACGGGACCGATCGCCCCCGAGCCGACGGGTCGGCCGTCGATCTGCACGATCGCCGCGACGATCTTCCGGCTGCTCGTGATCAACACCTCTTCGGCCTCGAGCAGTTCGTGGACGGGGAGGGGGCGCTCGGCGAAGGGAATTGCGGCATCCTCGGCCACTTCCGCCACCATGGCTCGCGTGACGCCGTGCAGGATCGGCGGATCGACGTCGATTGGGGGCGTGACGAGCGTGTCGTCCACCACCGCGAAGACGTTGGTGTGCGTGCCTTCGCCGAC
>JAGQOG010000012.1 GCA_020427695.1 Phycisphaerales bacterium | reverse complement strand
TTCGAGCGTGGGGAAGAGACCCGGTCCGACCTCGGTGATCTCGGGAACGGCCGGTACGGGGACGATCCACGCGAGGTCGGTCGCATCGCCGTTCACCGCGGTGTCGATGACCAGCGTCTCGTGAGTGAGGTCCCACACGATGAGGGCCCGCTGGTCCGGGATGGTCGGCGAGACGGCACGCTCCGGACCGAAGAACTTGCCATCGGCGACGGCGGTGGCGGCGACCGCAAGGAGCGCGAGAGCTGCCGCGACAAGTGGTCGAAGGCGAGGTGTCACCGACTTCAGGATAGGACCGGTGCGCGGGAGGGAGCCTGCCGTCGAGGGGTGGTCGAACCCGGTGTGCCACTGACAGGCGGAGTGGAGCGCAGCGCAACGCAGCCTGTCAGTGCCGCGTCCGCCGATGCGAAGGCCCGGCTCGGCGCGGACACGCTGCGGCACTGACTGCCCCCACACCGGGGGCAATCAGTGGCACCAGTTTTAGAACCTCACCTCACGACGGCCTCGATCGCTGCGACGACATCGCCCGGTTCGGCACGCTCGCGGTAGTCGGCGGACACGAATGCCCACCGGATCACACCGTCGCGGTCCAGCACGTACGTCGCGGCCAGCGGCAACGTGCCCGAATCGTCGTCGTTGTGCTTGTCGAGACCGAATCCCTTGTTGAACTGCTCGAGGATCGCGCCCGGCAACTTGTAGCGCACGCCGTAGCGGTCTGCCACGGCGTTCCCATGGTCGGAGAGCACGAGGAACGCGAGCGCATCCTTCTCTGCCGTCGAAAGCGATTCGTCGGGCTTCTCGGGGCTGATCGCGACCACCGTCGCGCCCAGGCGCTCGAAGTCGGGCAACCGGTCCTGCATCGCCTTGAGCTGGAGGTTGCAGTACGGACACCAGCCTCCGCGGTACCAGGTGATCACGACCGGCCCCTTCGCGAGGAGATCCGCGAGGACAACCGTGTCGCCCTTCGCGTCGGGCAAGGAGAAGTCCGGCGCGCGATCCCCGACCTTCTTCGCCGACGTGAGCACGCCGCTCTCGGCAACGTCGCGCACGCCCTGTTCGTACAGGGCGACACGCTCCGGCGGCGCCTTGGCGATGAAGTCGGCCTTCTTGGCCTCAAGCTGGGCTTGCAGGGGACGGGCGGCCGGGACAGCCTTCGCCGGGTCGTCGGCCGCGGGCATCGACGCGCTCGACGAAGCGCTGTTCGATACCGCCGTCTCCGATCCCGTGCCGGCACCGTCGCATCCGCCCAGCGACGCCAACGAGAGGACGAGGACACCGGCGGACGCGAGGGCGGCGATCATCGAGCGGGTGGATTCGATCGACATGGTGGATCCCAAATGGTGATTGAAGCGGACGGAGGAACGATACGGGGGACGTTCCGAGGCCACGCGCCGAGCCGCCCCGTTTGACGAAGAACGGCAATCGGGGCGAACCTGTTCCCCGGTGCCCGAACTTCCCGACATCGAGTTGTACCTGGCCGGCCTGCGACGTCGGATCGTGGGTCGCACCTTGACCCGTGCGCTGGTGATCGGGCCGGCCCTCCTTCGAACCGTCGATCCGCCGCTGGATGCGTTCGAGAACCGCCGCGTGACCGATGTTCGCCGGCTTGGGAAACGCATCGTCATCGCCTTCGAGGGCGAGTTCTTCCTCGTGATCCACCTGATGATCGCCGGGCGATTGCGATGGGAGGACGGTGCGGCCATCCGCCGGCCGGCACGCCCCGGTGGTCGGTCACGGCTCGAGCAGGCCCGCTTCGCCTTCGACAATGGACGTCTGTCGATCACCGAGGCCGGCACCCGCAAGCGGGCCACCCTCCACGCCGTGGCGGGCACCGCCGCCCTTGCCGCGCATGATCCGGGAGGGATCGAACCGCTGGAGTGCTCGGTTGAAGCGTTCGCCCAAGCGCTGCGGGCAACCAACCGCACCCTGAAGCGGTCGCTCACCGATCCCGCAACAGTGAGCGGGATCGGGAATGCGTACAGCGACGAGATTCTGCATCGCGCCCGGCTCTCGCCGATTGCCCTCACCGGTCGTCTGGACGACGAGTCGATCGCCCGACTGCACGCGGCGATGGTGGCGGTGCTGCGGGAGTGGACCGATCGATTGCAGGCGCAGTTCGGGGAGCGATTTCCCGGAGCGGGCGAGGTGACCGCCTTTCGTCCGGAGATGGCCGTGCACGGGCGGTTCGGCAAGCTTTGCCCCGCATGCGGCACGGCGGTGAAGCGGATCGTGCGGGCGGAGAACGAGGTGAACTACTGCCCACGCTGCCAGACGGGTGGACGCGTGTTGGCCGATCGATCGCTGTCGCGACTGTTGAAGGGCGACTGGCCGGACCGGATTGAGGACTGGGAGGGCGGTGTGGATTGACGGGTGGGTGTCTCTGGACGTTTGGCACGGCCAGGATGGCCGTGGCACCCAACTTCGTGGCGCCCGACATCTTGGCACGGCCAGGATGGCCGTGGCACCCGGTTCTGAATGACCCCGACGGGATTCGAACCCGTGTTACCTCCGTGAAAGGGAGGTGTCCTAGACCAGGCTAGACGACGGGGCCAACGGACCGGCGATCGGTCCGAAGGGGCGATGATAGCGGCCTGTGCGGGTTGGGGAAGGCCGCCGGGGTGACTGCGGCCCCCTTCGCTCGTACGAGCCATGAGGGCGTCGAAACCCCCTTCGCACGTGCTTGGTCGGGTCCGAGAGTCCTCGCCGACCGGGCTCACCTCCGCCCGGGGTTTCGCCGATCTCCAAGACATGACGGTGCCCCCCACCCCTTCCCCATCGCCGGTCGTCCGCCTGGTCGGGACCATCGCGGCCATCCTCGGATTCGTCGCGCTGGCCAGCATGTTTACGCCGGACACGATCCGCGCGGCGGAGCCCGCCCAGTCGCTCGAACGAGGTTCCGCCCGGATCGGCGGCGGCCGCGACACATCGACCGTCGTCGATCGATGGGAAACGTACGGCGCCACGAGCGTCCCGATCGAACACACGCTTGATCGGTTTGGGTTCGGCGACACCGAGAGCGAGCCATCGGGTCTCGGCGTCTTGGTCGGTGGCCGGTACGTGGTCCGACTGCATGCGGGAAACCCCGTGACGTTCTCCGTCTACGGCACGGACGGCATGCCTCTCGCCGGGCCGCTCACGGCAGCGGAACTGAAGGAGCGCTTCCCGCAACTCGACATCGAGCACGTGCACGCGAGCCAAGTGAAGATGTTGATGCTCGCCGAGCCGGTTGGCGGCGAAGGTGCGGGGTGGGGCCGTTGACGAGCAATGCGTGATCATCGGGTGCCACGGCCTTCCAGGCCGTGCGACGCGGTGATCGTCGGGTGCCACGGCCTTCCAGGCCGTGCGACGCGGCACTGCACGTTCGACACGGCCAGGATGGCCGTGGCACCCTCGGATCGTGGCACCCTCGGATCGTGGCACCCGTCGATGCGTTCCCGTCGGGTGATCCTCCAATCACCCGCTCTGCTAGCCTGTCGCCCGTGGGTGCCTCGACCAGCGAACCCGCCCGACCGATCCGCGTGGCGTGTCCGCTGCGCTTCGAACAGGTCCGCCTCCAGCGTGTGCTTCCCCGCGGCATCGCGGCCGATTGCTGCGGTCCCGGCGGTGCCGCGGCCGCGGCGTGGGTTCGTCAGCTTCCTGCGACGACCCAGAAGATCGCGCTGGTTGGTGTCGCCGGCGGGCTCGCGGACGACTGCCCGCCGGGACACGTCTGCCCGATCCGCGAGGTGACGAGCGAGGATGGCCGCGAGCGGCTTCTCTCCGACGCGGCCCGGCAACTCCCCGACGGACCCGCATCCGTGCGCGGCGCGTCGGTCGAACGATCGGCGACCACGCCCGCCGCCAAGCGAGCCCTGCGCGCCCGTACCGGCGCGGCGGTCGTCGATCTCGAGTCGTTTGCGTTCGCCCAGGCGGCCGTGGAACGCGGATTCTCTTGGCTCGTGGTGCGCATTGTGAGCGACGGCCTCAACGACACCCTGCCGCCCGACATCGACGCGTGGGTCGCTCCCGACGGGCGCACCCGGCTGCGGGTGGTGCTCGCGCACATCCTCCGCCATCCGAACGACCTGCCGCGCCTCCGGCGACTCGCGGCCGCCGCGAACAGCCGGGCCTACCGCGCTGCCGCCGCGCTGGTTCTGGCGCATGCCGGTCACAGCATCGAAACCGCACCGGATCGTGGAGTGCGTTCGACATGACCGCTCCTCCGGCTCGATGCGTGGCGGTGTTCGGCGGCACCTTCGATCCCCCGCAACTGGCCCATGTGGAGCTGCCGCGACTGGCCGCCCGGGCGGTGGGATGCGAGCGGGTGATCTTCGTGCCCACCTCTTCAAATCCGCTCAAGGAGCGAGCGCCAACGCCCCCGCACCATCGGCTGGCCATGCTTCGGATCGCCTTGCGGGACACACCCGACGCGGAGATTTCGACGATCGAGATCGATCAGCCAGGCCCGGCGTTCACCGTCAACACGCTCGCCGCGCTCCGGCGCGAACTGCCCCCGGGGATCTCGATCCGCCTGGTGATGGGCGCCGACACGGCCTTGGGATTCCCCCGTTGGCGCGAGCCGCAGCGTGTGCTCGCGTTGGCGACTCCGGTCGTAATGATGCGACCTCCGCTCGACCGCGACTCGTTCGTGGTCGCAATGCGCGAGGTGGTGGGTGGCGACGAAGCGGAACGCTGGCGTGGGTGGATCGCCGACACGCCCCTCGTCGATGCGAGTGCGACGGAGGTTCGGCGCCGCCTGGCTGCAGGCGAAGACGTGGCCGATCTCCTGGATCCCGAGGTGCTGGCGTACATCCAACGCGAGAAGTTGTACGGGGTGGGTCGGTAGCGGCTGGCGGCCGGCCTCGGCCGCTCGAAGCGTCTCCTTGCCCGGGCGGCAGCCGAACTGGCCCCCGCCATCGGGACGCCCCGCACCGCATCGGCGCCGGGCCGGAACCCGCGTCTACACTAGCGGCTCCGCATGGCCGACCCGTCCCCCATCCGATCGATCGCCTTCGTCAGCCTCGGCTGTCCCAAGAACCTTGTGGACAGCGAGAAGATGCTGGGCCTGCTGCGCCAGTCCGGTCTCGCGCTCGTGTCCGACCACGACCAGGCGGACGCGGTGGTCGTCAACACCTGCGGCTTCCTCGAGGCCTCGAAGGACGAATCGGTGGAGGTGATCCGGGAGGCGATCGACCGCAAGGCCGCGGGCCGACTGAAGCGTGTGGTCGTTGCCGGCTGCCTCGTGCAGCGCCATCGGGCCAAGCTGCTCGAGTGGGCCCCCGGTATCGACGCCATGATCGGCGTCTTCGATCGCGACCACATTCTCGATGCCGTCACCGGCACGGCCGAGCGGCCCACGCTCGCCGAGGCGTCGGACCAGCCGCGCTACTGGATTGCAGGCAACGCGCTCCAAGCGGCGCGGGAACGCGGTCTGCCCACGGTCGGACTCACGGTGCAAGGCGCCGACGGCAAGGGCGTCGGCTACTTCGAGGACGACAGCAACCGTTTCCGTCTGACCCCGCGGCACTGGGCCTATCTCCGCTTGAGCGAGGGATGCAACCAGCGTTGCGCGTTCTGCACCATTCCCAGCATCCGCGGCAAGATGCGCAGCAAACCCGTCGCGACGATTGCCGCCGAGGCGCGGCAGCTCATGGCCGACGGCGCGTTCGAGTTGAACCTGATCGGACAGGACACGACGAGCTTCGGCTCCGACATCGGGTACTCGGGCGAGGGCGAGGGACTCGTGGGACTGCTGCGCACGCTCGATGGCGTGGCCCGCGAGGCCGGAGGCGGCTGGATGCGGCTGATGTACGCCTATCCGACCAACTTCTCCGACGAGATGATCGACGCGATCGCGGCGCTCCCGAACATCCTCAATTACATCGACATTCCACTCCAGCACGCGAGCGATCGGATGCTGACGGCGATGCGGCGGAACACCTCCCGCGCCCAGCAGGAGGCGCTCCTGCACCGGTTGCGCGACCGCGTGCCGGGAATCGCCATCCGCACGACCTTCATCACCGGCTTCCCCGGCGAGACGGATGCGGACCACCAGGAGCTGCTCGAGTTCATCGAGTCGGTGGGCTTCGACATGCTGGGCGTGTTCAAGTACTCCCGCGAGGACGGCACCGTCGCCGGCACGTTGGACGAGGATCCCGACCTGCACGTGCCGGACGCGGTGAAGGCGGAGCGCGAGGCGGAGATCATGCTGCTCCAGCAGGACCTCGCTTTCGAGAACGCGGCCTACCTGGCGGAGCAGCGCTGCCAGTTCGACGTTCTCGTCGAAGGACCGGCGGCCGGAGGCACGGTGGGGAAGGCCACAACCGGCGTGACCGGAACCGGACGCCTGTACACGGGTCGCTGCTACTTCCAGGCCCCGCAGATCGACTCGCTGACGTACGTGCACTCGACGGAACAACTGAGCCCCGGCGAACTCGTGCGCTGCACCGTGACGGACAGCGACGGCTACGACCTTGTCGCCTGCCCGACCGAGCAGTTGGACCGCAAGGTGGGACTGCCGGTGGTGCGGTGACGGGACCGAAGGACGTGTGCCACTGATAGGCGGAGTGGAACGAAGTGAAACGGAGCCTATCAGTGCGGCGTCCGATGATGCGACGGCTCCGGATGGTGCGGACACGCTGCGCACTGACTGCCCCCCACACAGGGGGCAATCAGTGGCACACTTCCTTTCGTTTCACTCCGCCTGTCGGTGGCACACTTCACTTCCGCCCCATGCCTGAACTCCCCGAAGTCGAACGAGGACGTGTCATCGCGACGACCGTCGCCCGTGGGCGCACGATCGTCGGTGTCCATTGCCCTGCCGATCCGATCCTGCTCGACGGGATCACGCCGTCTACGTTGCGTGCCGCACTGCGGGGTCGCCGGGTGAAGGAGGTGCATCGCCGCGGCAAACACCTCTGGCTCGAGCTCGACCGCGCCCCGCATCCCCTCTTCCACTTTGGCATGACGGGCTCCTTCCAGGCCTATCCCGACGGTTCACCCCGACCTCGCTACTGCCGCGTGGAGCTGACCTTCGATCATGGCTGGCGGCTCGCGATGCCCGATCCGCGTCGATTCGGTCGCGTCCGGCTGCGTCGCGACCCCATGGACGAGCCGCCGCTCAGCGAGCTCGGCTTCGATCCGCTGCTCGAGATGCCATCTCCCGCCGCCTTCCGAGCCCTCCTCCAGAAGCGCCGGGCACCGATCAAGGCGGTCCTCCTCGACCAGTCGTTCGCCGCCGGCATCGGCAACTGGATCGCCGACGAGGCGCTCTATCAGGCCGGGATCGACCCGCGGCGCCCGGCGGAAGGACTGTCGCGCCAGGAGGCGGGCCGATTGCGACGGACCGTTCGCAATGTCGTCGAAACCGCCACGGCCGTGCTCTCCGATCACGATCGATTCCCGCGCACCTGGCTCTTCCACGCGCGTTGGGGCAAGAAGCAGGGTGCCCGCAGCCCCCGCGGCGAGGCCATCGAGCACATCGTGGTCGGCGGCCGAACCACCGCCTGGGTGCCGTCGCGGCAGAGGTGAACCGACGGATTGCGGTCGCGACGGTCCGGACAGGCACCCAACCCGGCTAGAATCCGCACTTTCCGGATTCCGGCAGGACGCCGGACCGTCGCCCCCCTGCCCGCCGCCCGTGAACATCCGCAACTTCTCCATCATCGCCCACATCGATCACGGCAAGAGCACGCTGGCCGACCGGCTGCTCCAGGCCACCCACGCGGTCAGCGACCGCGAGGCCAAGAGCCAGCTCCTCGACTCCATGGACCTGGAGCGGGAACGCGGCATCACCATCAAGGCTTCGGCCGTCACGGTGCACCACACCTACAACGGCGAGGACTACCAGCTCAACTTCATCGATACCCCAGGCCACGTGGACTTCGCGTACGAGGTCTCCCGGGCCCTCACGGCGTGCGAAGGCGCGGTGCTCGTCGTGGACGCCACGCAGGGCGTCGAGGCCCAGACCGTGGCCAACGCCTACCTCGCGGTGTCCCACGACCTCGAGCTGATCCCGGTGGTCAACAAGATCGATCTGCCCTCCGCCGATCCCGACAAGGTCGCGATGGAGGTCGAGGCGGTCCTGGGCCTACCCGCCGAGGACTGCATCTACGTTTCCGCCAAGACCGGACAGGGCATCCCCGAGCTGCTCGACGCGATCTGTTCCCGGCTGCCCGCGCCCCGTCCTTCGACCACCGACGCGACCCGCGCCCTGATCTTCGACAGCCACTACGACGACTACCGCGGCGTGATCGTCTACTTCCGCGTGTTCGACGGTTCGCTCAAGGTGGGCGACCGCATCCGCATGATGGGGACCGGCCGCACGTACCAGATCAGCGACCTCGGACGGTACACGCCGTTCCCGGTGCGGGTGAAGGAAGTCCGCTGGGCGGAGGTCGGCTACATGGTTGCCGCCATTCGGGAGCTCGGCGACGTTCGCGTGGGCGACACCATCACCCTCGACGCCCGGCCCGCGGCCGATCCGCTTCCCGGCTACGAGGAGCCGAAGCAGATGGTGTTCTGCGACTTCTATCCCTCGTCCACCGGCGAGGGATCGGGCCGCAAGGGCGACTTCGAGGCCCTTCGGGAAGCGGTCGAGAAGCTGCACCTCAACGACGCCAGCTTCACCTACCAGGTGGAGCACTCGGAGGCCCTGGGCTTCGGCTTCCGCTGCGGATTCCTCGGTCTGCTGCACATGGACATCGTCCAGGAGCGGCTCGAGCGCGAGGGCGGCGTCGAGGTGGTCCAGACCGCGCCCACCGTGAGCTACAAGGTGGATCTCAACGACGGCACGCAGATCGAGATCCACAATCCCGCCGACCTGCCCGACATGTCGAAGGTCGTCGCCATTCGCGAGCCGATCGTCAAGCTGGAGATCATTTGTCCCACGGAGTCGATCGGCGACCTGATGAAGCTCTGCGACGCGCGGCGCGGCATCTTCAAGACGCAGCGCTTCCTGAGCGAGGGCCGGCAGATCCTCGACTACGAGATCCCGCTGGCCGAGATCATCTACGACTTCTACGACAAGCTGAAGTCGATGACCCGCGGCTACGGCACCATGGACTACGAGGTGATCGAGTACCGCGTGGACAACCTGGTCAAGGTCAACGTGCTCGTGAACGGCACGCCGGTCGAGGCGCTCAGCCTGATCTGCCACCGCGACAACGCGGAGTACCGCAGCCGCCTCATTCTCCAGAAGCTCAAGAAGCAGATCGACCGCCACCAGTTCGAGATCCCGCTCCAGGCGGCGATCGGCGGGAAGATCATCGCCCGCGAGTCGATCAGCGCCCTCCGCAAGAACGTCACCGCGAAGTGCTACGGCGGCGACGTGACGCGGAAGCGGAAGCTCCTCGAGAAGCAGAAGGAAGGCAAGAAGCGCATGAAGCAGATCGGGAACGTCACGATCCCGCAGGAGGCGTTCATGGCCGTGCTCAGCCAGTCGGAGGATTGACGCCGGCCCCCGACGGCGCTCGGCGCTGGTTCCCTTCGTTCGCTCTCTCTACACCCCGCCCATCCCTCCCGACCCACAGAGGAATCCCATGCGTCGAACCGAACGCGCCCTCGTCTACGGCCTGCTCGCCGTCCTGCTCGGCCTCAATCTCGTGCCCCTGCTCGATCGCGTGCCGCTGGCATCGGCGGTGGCCGCACCCGCCCTCGACGATCCCGACCTGGGCCCGGCGCCGGCGCTTCTGCTCAAGGGGGACAAGGGCGACCTTCGCCTCACCAACCGCAAGGGTCGCCTCGCCTGGGGGAAGGATCCGTCCGCCCAGGCCTACTCGGTGGCGTTCGTGAACGTCGGACAGGTGATGCGGCAGCTCCAGAGTTCGGACACCTTCCGCGAAGAAGCGGAGACGCTCGCCAACGCGCTCCAGGAGAAGGACGCGGACTACCGCCGGCGACTCGACGAACTCACGAAGCAGCTCGACACGCTCGATCGCGAGAGCGACGAGTTCAAGAGGCTCTACGACGAGGGCGGATCCCTCTATAAGGAGTTCATGGAGTGGGGTGGTCAGGCCGTGGCCCAGCGCGATCGGCTCGAGGCCACCCACATCGAGAAGGCGTACCGCCAGCTCATCGAGGCGGTGGAGGTCGTGGCCGACCGGCTCGACGTGGATGTCGTGTACCGGTTCATCGCGACGAGCGATCCGTTCCAGTCGCAGAACGTCGAAGGCGCGGTCACCGAGGTGCGGTTGCGCACGGTGCTGCGGTATCCCGAGGGACTCGACATGACGCCGGAAGTGCTGCGCGAGCTGAACCTCAAGGACGAGTAGCCGCCATCGCGCGCTCGACGGCCGCCGCCAAGGCTCGACGTGTCGCCGACTTGACGTCGTCCATCGACATCGGTCCTGCACCCAGCTCCCTGGCCATGCTCGTCACCCGACGACCCGCAAGGCCGCACGGCACGATGAGTTCGAAGTGGGAGAGGTCGGGATCGACGTTCAGCGCGAACCCGTGCATGGACACCCAGCGGGAGACGCGCACCCCCATGGCGCAGATCTTCGCCCCCCCGGTCGGTGCGGTGGGCCCGGGGTCGGACCCAGCCGGCACGGCCTGCCCGCCGCCCACCCACACGCCCGTCGCACACGCATCGCGGTGGCCGACGATCCCCCACTGCGCCAAGACGTCGATCACGACCTCCTCCAGGAACCGCATGTAGGAGTGGATGCGCAATCCGAGCCGGTTCAGGTCGAGGATCGGATAGACCACGAGCTGTCCGGGACCGTGGTAGGTGATGTCGCCGCCGCGATCTGTCGGTTCGACCTGCACGCCGAGCCGCGCGAGCGTCGCCGCGGAAGCGAGGAGATGCGACTCCGCGGCCGGTCGCCGCGACACCGTGACCACGGGCGGGTCGTGTTCGACGAGGAACACGGTCATCGCGGCCGGGCGTTCGGCGATCGTTCTTTCGAGTTCCGCCCGTTGGAGACGAAGCGCCTCCGCATACGCCATCCGACCGAGATCGACGAATCGCAGGTCACGCACGGGCGAACGGTAGGCAGGCGCGGATTCGGGTGCCACGGCCTTCCAGGCCGTTCGGCGAGGCACCGCACGTTCGACACGGCCAAGATGGCCGTGGCACCCGACGCGTGCGCACGCCGAGGGGTGCCA
>JAGQOG010000208.1 GCA_020427695.1 Phycisphaerales bacterium | reverse complement strand
CAGCCCCCATCACCACCCAGCGCGCCCTTCGCGCCACTGATTGCCCGTGTGTGCGGGCAGTCAGTGCGCAACGCGTCCGCGCCCCCCTCCCCCTACCGCTCCGGCACCCCCTCCGGCTCCCACTCCACCCGGACGTTCCCCAGGAGCGTGCCGGTCGCGAAGGCGATGTCCACCTGGGCCACCTGGTAGTCGGCCAGCGCCGCCACCTCGCGGGTCTGGGCATCGGCCAACTGGGTCGCGGCGTCGAGCACATCGGTGCTGGTGCGCAGGCCGAGCTCGAACTGGCGCTTCTCGGCCTCGTAGGACCGGCCGGACAGGATCACCTGCTGCCGGGCGGCGAGGATGCGCAGCCACTGCTCCCGCAGCCGATCCACGGCATCGAAGACCTCCTGGCGAATCGCCTGGCGGCGCAGGTCCCGGGTGGCCAGACGCTGCACCCGGGTGAGGATGGCCCGCTCGAGACCCGCCTTGGCCGCCTCGTTCCCCAGCGGGATCTCCGCGCGAAGCCCGAGCGTCCAGTCGTCGTATTGCGCCCGCCCGACTTGACGAAAGGCGCCGCTGTACGAACTGTCGAGGCCGTTGAGGCCGTAGCTGAAGTCGAGGAGAAAGAGCGGCAGCTCCTGGTTCCGGGCCACGTCGATGTCGGTGGCGTCGATGGCGAGCTGGAGCTCGAGCTCCAGCATCTCCATCCTGTTCTCGACCGCACGATTGGCGAGCTGTTCGGGATCGAGCGTGAATCCGACCGGGCTCGGCTGCGTCGTTGGATCGAGTGCCACCGACGAGTCCATGGACAGATCCGGGCGGTTCATGATCCGCTTCAGGTCGCGCTCGCGAATCCGCAGGGCCGTGTCGGCGGTGATGATCGAGCTGAGCGTGTCGGCCACGCCGGCCTCGGCCCGAATGACGTCCACCTCGGCGCCCGTGCCCGCCTCGACCTGGCGACGTGCCCGTTCCAACTGGTCCACCGCAAGTTCGTAGCGCTGGCGCTGGACTTCGAGCTCCCGCCGCGCCGCGTAGTGCGCCCAGTACGCCTTGTCCACGTTCGCCAGGATCCGGATCGCCTCCAGCTTCGTGCGGGCGGTCGCGATCTGGCTCTGGTACTTCGCCACTCGTATCGGCGCCGTGTTGACGCGAAAGCCCGCGTTCCGCAGCAACGGCTGGCTGATCGAGAATCGGGCGGCGGCGCTGTACGCGGGGTTGACCAGGTTGAAGACGTTGTCGGTGTCCTGCTCGGAGAACGGCAGGGTGGCCGTGATGGTGCCGCCGGTCTGGAGCGGGATCGTAAGGCCGCCGTCGAAGCTGGTGTTGGCCGACTGGTTGGCGATGGTCGCGGTCGGGGCCGGAGCGTCGCGCACCGATCGACGGGCGTCGGCGAAGAAGGTCCACTCGAACCGAGCCTCCTCGACATTCACCTGGGTCTCGGCGATGGTCGGATTGTAGAGTTCGACCTTCAGGTCGAGGTTGTGCTCCAGGGCCGACGCCCGCGCCTGGGCCAGGTCGATGTCCATGGACGGCGGCGGCGGACCGGGATTCTGGAAACGCTCCTCGGCCTCCCTTGTTCCCTGCTCGACGGACACCGGCGGCCGCTTCGAAAGACGGTTCATTTCGACGGGATCGACCGTCCGCAACTGGCGAGGGTCGTAGCGCACGGGCACATCCTCTCCGGGAACGAGCGGTCCGCGGCAGGCGGCGATCGCCGAGGCCGCGAGCAGGACCGTCGCCATACCGATGCGACGCGTCGTCGTCGTTGGGTCATTCATGTCGGAGGGCCTCGATCGGATCGAGCCGCGCGGCCTTGACCGCGGGGAACATGCCGAAGATCACGCCCACGGCGGCGCTGAACCCGAAGGACATGGCGACCGCCCATCCCGGCACCCGTGCCTGATCGAGGCCCGAGTTGGGGATGAAGGAAAGCCCGAACGCCATCCCTTGGCCCGCCAGCAGTCCGATCAGGCCGCCGACGAGACACAGCGTGATCGCCTCGAGCAGGAACTGCATGAGGATCGCCACCGGCGTCGCCCCGACCGCCTTGCGCAGGCCGATCTCCCGGGTGCGCTCCGACACCGACACGAGCATGATGTTCATGATGCCGATGCCGCCAACGAGGAGACTGATGCCGACGATCCCGCCCGCAATGGCCGTGATGCCGGCGGCCAATGCCTTGAACTGACCGATGAACGTGTCGATCGCCTCCACTCCGAAGGTGTCGGGCTCGTCGGCCCGCAGGCCCCGCCGCCGCCGGAGGATGCTCCGCACCTCCGCCTTGGCCTCCTCGGCCAGGTCGGGCGAGTGGACCAGCGCCGAGATGCTGAAGAAGAACTCGGGGGGCTGGAGCTTTTCGGCGACCGCGAACGGGATGAGGATCTCGGTGCCAGTCACCGAAGGCATGATCGACCGCTGCACGGTCTCGACGACTCCGACGATCAGGAAGCGACGTCCGCCGAGCAGAATGTACTGCCCGGTCGGATCGGCGTTGAGCTGGAGCTCCTTGATGGCCTGCTCGTTCACCAGGCACACCTGGCGAGCCTCGTCCTCGTCGATCGCGGAGAAGGGCCGGCCGATGAGCACGCTGCGGCGCTCGACCTGATGCCAGTCGGGCCAGATTCCCGTGATCGGCGCGCCGTCGATCGAGACCGCATCGCTCCGCACGGCCAGGCCCAGGCTGGTGTTGGGTGTGATCGCGCTGAGGGTGGTGCACGTGTCGCGGAGGTCGCGAAGCTCCTCCGGCTTCAGGCGGACCTTCGAGAACGGGTAGAGGTTTCGCGGCGCGTTGTCCGGCCGGTTGGGGAAGACGAACAGCCGGTTGGCGCCGAAGGCCTCGAACTCGCTCAGCACCTTCCCCTTGAGCCCGACGAGGGCGGCGATCACCGCGGTGACCGACGCCACCGCGATGATGATCCCCAGCATCGTCAGGAACGAGCGGGTCTTGTTCGCCCAGATCTGGCTCAGGGCGAGGACAATGAGCTGCAGATAGTAGAGCGGCGAGAGCATCGGTCAGGTCGATCCCCCCGCCGGGGCGAGCGATCGGGCACCCGCGGCGACGACGCGGCTGGCCTTGTCCTGGTCCACGGGAAGGTCCGATGCGATCCGTCCGTCGCTCAGGCGAATGACGCGCTGACATCGGGCCGCCACATCGTCCTCGTGGGTCACGATGAGGATGGTCTGCCCCTCCGCGTGGAGCTGTGAGAAGATGTCCAGGATCTCCCGCGTCGTGGCGCTGTCGAGGTTCCCCGTCGGCTCGTCCGCCATCAGGATGGCGGGCTGGTTCATGATGGCGCGGGCGATGGCCACGCGCTGCTTCTGTCCGCCGGAGAGCTGGTTGGGCCGGTGCGTGACGCGGTTGGCAAGCCCCACGCGGTCGAGGGCCGCGCGAGCCCGGCGGCGCCGAGCACCCCACCATGCGCCCTTGGCGTAGACCATGGGGAGCTCCACGTTCGCGAGTGCAGTGAGGCGGGGCAGGAGCTCGAACGACTGGAAGACGAATCCGATCTGCTGGTTCCGGACGCGCGCGAGTTCCGCCGCTCCCATGCTGCTCACCAGGCGGCCCAGCAGGCGATACTCGCCGGCGGTCGGCGTGTCGAGACAGCCGAGCATGTTCATGAGCGTGCTCTTGCCCGAGCCGGAGCTCCCCATGATCGCCACCATCTCGTTGCGCCCGATGTCGAGATCGACACGTCGCAACGCGTCGATGCGCTCGACGCCCACGCGATACACCTTCGTGAGCCCGCGAACCTCGATCATGGTCATCCCGTCACCGCTCCGTCCGCACGTCCGCCGACGACCGCACCTTCGCTCGTCGGCTTGGGCGCGACCTCCTCGACGTAGATCGGCTCGGCATCCTTGAGCTTCTCGAGGGCGCGGAACGGTCCCGTCACCACCACGTCGCCCTCGGCGAGGCCCTGGAGCACGAGCGTTCCGATCAGGTCGCTGGGCCCAACCCGAACCGCGGTGCAGACCGCCTTCCCATCCACCATGCGGTAGACGACCGGGACCACCTTCCGGGCCTGGTCCACGATGGGATCCAGGCGCACCGACTCCGGCAGATCGTCCACCGCCCGTTGCAGGATCGCCTGGCTGGGAACGACGAGCCCGTCGTGCTCGGCGATCTCGATGTCCACGTTCGCGGCCAGTCCGGAGAGGATCTGCCGACCGTCCAGCTCGATCCGGACCTCGGTCTCGAAGTATCCCGCCTGGCCGGCCTTGTCCGTGCGCTGAAGATCCACCCGCTCCACGACCCCGGCGAAAACGACATCCGGGTAGGCGTTGATGTGGATGCGGGCCGGGAGCGACTCGTGCACCTTGGCCACGTCGCTCTCGGCGACCTCGGCCTTGAGCAGCATGTGCGAGAGGTCGGCGATCGTCATGATCACCGTGCCGGGGTTGTTCATCGTCCCAACGAGCACGAGCTCCCCGACCTCCGCGTTGAGCCGGGTGACCAAGCCGCCGATCGGCGCCCGGATGATCGTTCGCGCGAGCGCCTCCTCCGCCCGGGAAATGTCCGCGTCGGCCGCGGCGAGCGAATTCTCGAGCACCGAGATCGTCATTCGCCTCGAGTCGAGCGTGGCCTCGAGGTCATCCACCCGTTGCTGCGCCGTCTCGAACGCCTCCCGGCTGATGTCGCCGGTGTCCAGTAGCTGCCGTTGCCGTTCGAGCTGGCGCTTCGCGAACTCGAGGCTGCTGGTCGGTCCGGCCAGGCCCGCCTGCTCCGACTCCATCCGGAAGCGCTCCGCCTCCCGCCGCGCCTTCGTGGAGGCGAGGCCCGCGAGCAGATCGCGGTCGTCCAGCCGGACCACGATGTCGCCCTTCTTGACCTGGTCGCCTTCGCGGAAGGGCAGTTCGACGATCCGCGCCGAGATCTCGGCGGAGATCTCGACCTTGGTTCGCGGCTCGACCAGACCCGGCGCCGAGACCGTCTGCGTGAGCGTGTCGTGGTCCACCACGTGCGTGCGGACCTTCGTACCCTTGGGACCGCTCTTGAAGCTGCCGAAGCTGCCCAGGGCGTCCTTCATCCCTGGTCCCGCCAACATGGTGACGGCGGCCACGCCCAAGAGCAGTACCGCGGCAATGATGAGGAAGACTCGCAAGGGAACCCATGCCTCCTTTCGCGCGCCCGGCCGGCGCGATCACCGGTCCTGCTCGGCCCCCGTTCCGATCGATCCGGTCCAGAAGGTCCTTGGGAAGGGCGATCTGGTTCTCTCGTACCGTCCTCGGGAATCATCAGGATAGGGCGGTTCCTTCCGCGATGTGTGCGTCGAGCCGAGGGACACCGGCGACGAAAGAAAGCCCCCCGGCCAGAGGCCGGGGGGCGCAGGATCAGGTCAAGTTCGGTTCGAAGGAACCGGGGTTACAGGCACGGACCCCAGGCACCGAGCAGGAGACCGAGGTCGGCGCCATCGACGGTACCGCTCATGTCGATGTCGTAGCACTCGCCGGGAACGGCGGGGCCCCACGCACCGAGAAGCAGACCAAGGTCGGCACCGTCAACCGTGCCGCTGTTGTCGAAGTCCGGGCACGACGGGCAGCCCTTCGAGGCCACCGCGTCGCCCTTGATCCGGAAGCCGGAGCAGTAGAGGTGGTTGGGATCGCCGTTCGTACCCGGCTCCACCGCGGCCGTCTGGTACAGCACGAAGCCGGGGGACGGGAACGTCGCCGAGCGGTACATGTAGGGGTTGTTGCTGTTGTCGAAGAACGGGATGCCGTCCGGCGCGTTGGTGAACCACGCCCAGTTCGACGGCGAGGTGGCGCAGTCGCCGAGGCTGTTGGAGCCGTACACGCTGAGGTAGTAGTCGCCGGGCTGCAAGGTCACATCCACGTCGATGCGGTAGTCCTCTCCCGTTGGCCCGCCCGGGTAGTCCGTGGGCGTCGGCAGCGTCACGCAGCCGCTGGCCACCTGGTCGCCATCGGCCGGAGCGACGGTGCCGTTGCGGTTGAAGATGATCCAGCAGAGATCCTCGGTCACCGTCGGCGCCGCAGGAACGAAGCCGTAGGCATGGATGGCATAGACCTGCCACGCCGAGGTGCCGGGCTCGTCCGGCGCTTCGACCGTGAACGGCTGGGCGGCCCAGCGCTGCGGGCTGGCCGCGCTGATGCAGCCCGACGACCAACCGAGGTTGGTGTTGGCGCCGTTGAAGGTGACGGTGTTGGTCGTGCCCGTGTTGTAGATCACGCGCTCGAAGCTGATGTCCATCGTGCCGGTTCCGGTGTCCGGAGTGCCGGTGATGAAGCCGCCGATCTGGATGAGGTAGTAGCCGGGGGTCGCGCCCACGAGCACGGCGGCCTCAAGGCCGGGGCCGTTGGCATCGACGCATCCGATCAGCAGGCCCGGCAGGAGATCCGGGTCGAAGTCGGGGCTGTCGCCCAGGCCGTAGATCGCGATCGTGGAGTCGAAGGTGGTGTCCTCCTCCATCGTGATCGTGACCTCGCCCTCGCCGTCGAGCTGGAGCTGGAACCAGACGTCGGCACCGTACGAGCAGCCGTTCGGCGGTCCGTCGGTGGTCGCGTTGACGTTGGTGACCGCAATCGGCGTGTCGATCTCGACCGGGGTCGGGGCGGTGGCGCAGTCGTTCACCGGCGCGCCGGGGAGACCCTCGGTGCAGCTGTAGAGGAAGAGGCCGCAGCCGAAGGAGGGATCAAACGCGAGCTCGACGCAGAAGTCGTCCCACTCGGTCAGGCAGCAATCGGGATTGAACGCGCAGACGTTCTCGCAGCAGGTGAAGTTGTCGCAGCCCCCGCCGAGGTGGGCGGTGTCGCACGAGCCGGAGAGCGGATCACCGCACTCGGGGTACACGCCCGGGACGGCGTGGAGCGTCGCCGTGTAGTTCACGTCGGCGCAGAGCGTCACCGACGTGGCGGCGGCGTTGCCGAGGATGAACACGTGGTTGCCAGGCGGCAGGGCAAAGCCGAGGGTCTGGCTGTCCACCACGAACGGACAGGATGTGATGATCGCGGAGTACTGGGTGACCTGGGTCACGCAGTCGTCGCCCTCGATCAGGAACACGGCGAGATCGGGGGGCACGACCCCACCGGGACCCGTCATGTTGATCGAAATGTTGACGAACGCGGCCGAGTCGAGGGAGAACCGGAACCAGTCGAGGTTCGCGGAGCCAGCGGCGTCGGGGTACCGACCGACCTGGCCGCACACCGAGATGTCGCCCGCGGAGAGGTTGCCGATGTCCTGGTACGCCACCGGATTCTCATTGCACCCGCCGTTGGGATCGGGATCGGAATCGCAGAAGTCGTTCTCCAGGATCCCGCCGACCGGACAGCTGGTGTCGCATCCGCCGGCAAACGCCGAATGACCGCACCACGTCACCGTTGCCAGCGTGATCATGCCCACGCCTGCAAGGCTCAAAAAGGGGGATTTGCTCATTCTCTTCATTCCTCTCTGGGGTCCATAAACGCACGCTTGGAGACAGCCAGGTACGGGATCATCCCGCACACTGCCGCATCGATAAACATACACGACTCTGATTGACAGTCCAGCACGTCCGGTACTCGATTTTGGGATCGTTCCAATCGGAACCGTCTTGCGTCGCGACCGATCGCGCCTCGATGGCGGCCGGGCCCGCCGCCTCTCCTCCGAGGGGGGGCCGGTCGTGCCGCGGTCGGCCGGCGGGAAGAAAAAGCCCCCCGGCCGGAGGCCGGGGGGCGGGGAGTCGGATCAGGCTCGGACTCGGTCAGCCCGGATTACAGGCACGGACCCCAGGCACCGAGCAGGAGGCCGAGGTCGGCGCCATCGACATCGCCGCTTCCGTTGATGTCGAAGCACTCGCCGGGCACCGCGGGGCCCCACGCCCCGAGGAGCAGGCCGAGGTCGGCTCCATCAACCGTGCCACTGTTGTCGAAGTCCGGGCACGTCGGGCAGCCGCCGCCGTTCAGGACGCCCAGCAGCGTCAACGCCCAGTTGGCATCGGGGAAGTTGATCGATGCGTAGGTGACGTAGTTGGCGATTCCGCACGCGGTCGCGAGGATGTACGTCGGTCCCGTCTCGCCAGCGCCGTTTCCGCCGCAGACCGCGAAGCCGTCGGTGCTCGCCGGGATGTCGAGTTCGACCACGAGGGCGGTGCCGCCCGCCACGGTGATCGGGGGATCGAACGCCGCGATCAGGTTCCCGAGGAAGCCGCCGCCACTGAGGGTGACGGCACGGCTGCCCAGAAGGACCAGGTCGTTGCCGGGCGCCAGCGGCTCGCCGCCATCGGTGTCCTCGTAGACGTTGATGGCACCAAGCAGGTCGCTGCCGCTATTGGAGAAGCCGAAGTCGGCGCAGTTGAGGGTGTAGCTGTCCTTCGGCTCGCCGGGGACGATGAACGACCGGGCGAAGCTGTTGGCGGTCGTGATGCCGCCGCCAGCGCACGCGATCTGGCCAGCGTCGGCGACCGGGTCGTTGCTCTGCGTAATGATGTCGTCGCCACCGTTGGTGCACTCGTCCGGCGGTGGGAACAGCGCCGCCGAGAAGGCGATCTGGCCAGGTCCCTCCGAGCCGGCGAATCCGCCCAGCCGGATCAGGTAGTTGTGGCCCGCCTCGACATTCAGGGACAGCTCGCTGGCGAAGAACTCGTCACCGCAGTCCTCGTTGCAGCCCATGAAGAGGCTGGGCAGCGTCTCGGGATCGAACGTGTCCGGCGTCTCGGTGCCCAGGTCGTACATGGCGACCTTGGTGTCGAACTGCGTCAGGTTGCAGGTGCTGGCCGTGAAGACGCCCGCGGCGGTGGACTGCCACCAGTACCAGACGTCGTGATCGAGCTGCTCGTTTCCGGGGCCCGATCCGCACTCGTCCTGCGGCGGTCCGTCGGTGTTGGCGCCGGTCGTGTCGAAGTCGACGACATCGTCGACGAAGACCTCGGTGGCACCGGCCGCGCAGTCGTTGTCGACGACCGGGGCTTCACACACGTAGTTGAAGATCCCGCAGCCGAACGACGGATCGAGAGCGAGCTCGACGCAGAAGTCGTCCCACTCGACCATGCAGCAGTCGGGGTTGAATGCGCACACGTTCTCGCAGCAGGCGAACACGTCGCAGCCGCCGCCCGCGTGAGCCTCATCGCACGGGCCGGCAAGCGGGTCGCCGCACTCGGGGAAGTCGCCGGGCGTGAAGGTGATGGTTGCGCAATACTCGACCGGGCACGCGGGCAGGTCGGGAGCGAACGCGTTCACCGTGAAGATGAGGACGATGTTGCCCGCACTCACGAAGAGGTCGCCGCTGACGAAGGGCGAGGCGCCGCTGGCCGCGGCAAAGAGCGTCTCCTGCGTGGCGCAGTCGGAGCCCTGGATCACGAACATCGTGAAGTTCGGCGCGGGCATGTCGGTGGCGGGATCGCAGTGCGTCGCGCTCACGTTGATGTAGCCGCCCTGCGGCACGCTCACGACCGCCCAATCGAGGTCGCGGGTGTTCGCGCCGAAGGTTCCGACGGTGCCGTGGTAGTTGATGGTGCCACCCGTCCCGGCGAACGCCCCGAGGTTGTCGTACGCGGGGTCGGTCTCAGAGAAGTTGCATCCGCCGTTGACGGAATCGGGGTCGTCGCCGCAGCCGTCGCCTTGCTCGATCGCGTCGGTACAGACGATCGGACATTGGCCGTGGGCCAAGCCCGACGTCAGCGCGAGCATCGCCATCGCGGCGACGCCGCTCAAGCCGAAAATGTTCCGGTCCATGATCACTTTCTCCTCGTTGGTGCTGGAGCTGGCGTGGGGATTTGCGGTCGCCGGACGAACGGCCCGACAATGCGAGTGCTCCAAGGGCAAGATACACGGTTTTCGCAGCCGATCCAAACGGTGCAGTCTGTAAATCGGGTGTGGATCGCTCAATGTGACGACACCGATAACCCGACTCGCTCCCGAATCGCCGTGACCAACGCCCGTTCCGCACGCGTGGAAGCGCGGTCTTGCCGGCGCCCTTCTCCTAGGAGCACGTCCCCCAGGCGCCGAGCAGTTGTCCAAGGTCCGCGCCGTCCACCGTACCGTCGCCGTTCAGGTCCGCAGCTCCGCTGCCGCCCCAGCCGCCGAGCATCTCGCCAAGGTCGGCGCCATCCACGGTGCCGTCGCCGTTCAGATCCTCTGGGCAGGGAGGCAGTCCCGCTTCGCAGGAGAACGTGATCGTGCCCGAGCCCGATCCGGAGACGCCGCCCACACGAACGTAGTACGCCGAGCCGGCCGCGACCGGGAACATCATCTTCGAAGTCCCGGCCGTGCACTCGGGGTCGTTGTCGTTGCAAGCCACGGGCAGCGCGTTGGCCCCTGGGCAGCCCAACGCGAGGTCGTATGCGGCCAGGCGGGTGTTGAAGTCGGCGGCCCCGCAGGTCGAGACCGTCGCGGTGCCGCTGCATCCGGGAATGAACGCGTACCAGATGTCGGCCGCGATGGCCGTGCCCGAGCCTTCGTCGCAGGATCCGGGAAGCGTGGGCGAACTGTTCGTCGCGCCCTGGGTCGAGAACGCGGTCGAACCCGGGAAGACCACGATCGCATTGGCACACTCGTCGTTGGACGGCGCGGGATCGAACTCGCTCACCGCCACGTCGTCGATGTACCAGTCGTCGGAGCTGGAGGTGCCGTCGGTGCGGAAGCGAATCCGGAACTCGTCGTGCATCGCGTTCGCGGGGAGCACGTGCTCGAAGAAGTCGAAGGAGGACTGGTCCACGCCATCGGAGGTGATGGTGTTGATGAGCGTCCAGACGAGGTTGTCGTCGAGGTACTCGACAAACAGGCTCTTGCCGGACTCGACGCCCTTGTGTTCGGTGTAGTAGGACAACTTCACATTGGCCAGCCCGTCGAGCAGCATGTAGTTGCTGCGGATCTCGTCCGGCTGGTACGGATTGGAGCCGGACGAGTCGAGGTTGAGCGAATTCGGCGCGCTGGGCTCGTTCGTGGCGCCGCTCGAGAGCAACGCACCATTGACGAAGATCCACTTCGACGTGCTGATGGATCCGCTGGGGAAGGTGTCGAGGAACGGCAGCGAGAGCGGATCGGGCAGGACCTGATCGCAGCTCACGGTGCCCTTGAACGCACCGACTTCGTCCATGGCCAGGAACCCGAACCTGAGGTTCGGTCCGCCGATTCCGTTGCACCCGCCGTTGGAGGAGCACATGATGTGGCAGTCGCCGTCGCCGTCGCAGTGCGACGCGCTCCAGTTGTGGCCCATCTCGTGGCACGACAGCGAGACCCGCTGGTTCAGCGTGGCGCTGCCGTACTTCGACTCCACGATGCTGTACGCCAGGTTGCCGAAGGCGCCGCAGTCGAACCCATTGGCGTTGCACACCACGCCGATCCACGCGAGACCGATCGTGGAACCGACGAGGTTCTTGCCGGTGAAGAGCTGAGCCATGTCGCGCTGAATGCTCGACTCGGGCGCGCTGTTCCACGCCGTGCGGAACTCGCAGAGCAGGTCCCCTGCATCGGTGGCGGTGTAGGGGTCGCTCGCATCGGCACGCACGACGATGGTCGACACTTCGTAGGTGATCGAGAGGTCGCGCTCGTAGATGAACTTCACGACGCCGAAGATGGTCTCGATGTCGTCGATCGTCTGGGGAACGGAACTGCCGTTCTTCTGGAAGAACTCGAAGTCGGCGTCGAAGCCGATCTCCGCCACGTTCAGGCCGGTTCCGGCGATGCCGCCTTCCCCGCCGGCACCATCGGGCTCCGACTTCACCAGATCGGGAATCAGCATGTCGCGCAGCTCGTTGCCGCACACACCCGGCAACGGCGTCGTGTTCTCGGTCCGATACACCAGGTGCCGACCGCGCGGCTGGGCCGGATCGAAGTTCGCCGCGGGCTCGACCACGTACTGACGTCCGTCCGGGAGATCGATGAAGAGCGAGAGAGCGCCGTCCCGCAGCGAACCCACGGCGGCTGATCCCGGAACGCCCTCCACCGTGCCGCGGTAGGTGCGTGGGGCGGGCACCGACTCGGGCTGAAGGAGTCCGTCGCCGTGATCAACCAGCACTTGGAACCCTGCCGTCCGCATCGAATAGCGCAGAAGGTCGAGCCTGAACGTGGAGCCCTCGATCGCCAACTCGACGCCAAAGCGATCCGGAATGCCCTCCGGCAGAACGAGGTCCCGGGCTTCGTACGCCTGGATGGTGGGGACGGCCACGCTCTGGCCTGATCGGCGATGCTCGGGCTGGTGACCGCCATGAGCAAGCGCCGTCGAGGCCACGGCGCCGGTCGCCAAACTGAGGGTTGCGAGGGCAAGGAGGCAACGTCGTCGGTTCATGTCGGACTTCCTTCGTGAGTTCGGAGCTGGACGGGCATCCCCAGACTTGCGCCCAAGCAACGAGGACGGGACACGGAAGAACGCCACCGTGGCCGTCGTCGGCCATTCTCTTCCAGCAGGGTTTCGCGAGAGCACGGTTGGACGCCCAGCGTCGGGTTGCGTTCCCGCAGCGACACCACGGCCCCCGTCGACCGTCCTCGCCAGCACCGGTCGCAGGCACCCAACGACTCTGCCACAGGACGCACGCCGCGGCCAGTCCGTATCGTGAATCTCCCGCAATCGGGCAAAACAGCTACGGTCGGACGTCAGCCCTTCAACCCCCCGAACGAATCCCCGCGCCGCGGAGGCGGCAAAAAGGAAAAACGCCGCGGTCTTTCGACCGCGGCGTCGTGGTTGAGATCACACGCCAAAGAGCGTGACTCGGGATCGAGGCAGGCGATTACGCCCGACGACGACGCGAGCCAGCGAGCCCAGCGAGGCCGAGCAGCGCGAGGGCGCCCGGAGCCGGGACCCAGCCGAAGCTGAACTCGCCGGTGTTCTGGCTCGAGGGGGTGCCGAGACCGCTGTTGTAGGTCACGCTGACCACGCCGGAGAGCTTGGTCGGGCTGGTGACCTCAGCGATCACGAAGCGACCGATGAAGGTGTAGAAGCCGTCACCGAGGTTCGGGTTGGCCGAAGCGGCGCCCTGGAGGTTCGGCGGGTTGCTGTTGAACCAACCGGCGTTCGCGGGAATCGCGTTGCCGCCGAAGTTCGGGAAGTTCGGGTCGGCGGAGGTGCTGTTGGCACCGGGGGCCGCCATGCCGATCGACACGAACGAATCAGCCGCGCCGTTGAGGGAGAAGTTCGGGTTCCAGTTCGGGCCGAACAGATCCTCGTGGTGGTAGTCAGCGCCGGCATCGTTGCTGATGTTGGCGTTGAACACGTTGAGGAGCACGTTCGCCTCGTCGAAGCAAACGTACAGGTCGAGGACGCAGTACGTCGCGCCGCCGGACTCAACGTTGTAGGAGTCACCAGCAAAGCCGGTGAACGCGGCCGAAGCAGCGGCCGACAGGACGAGCGAGCCGATGCCCGCCATCACGGGAAGAGCAGTTTTCATTTCGGTGGACCTTTCTTCTAGAGTCTCTTTGACTGCGACCTGGAACGGACGCTACAGCCGCCCTTGCGTCTGCAGCCGCCCCTCACTTCAGCGTCGAAGATACCGCCTTCCAGAGGGCAGTCAAGTGGTGTCACGGGTTCTTGCCAAAAAAAGACGGTCACGTCTCGTCCAAGGTAGACACCTGATGCGGATTCTTGCGCGTTGTGGAGCGGGTCGCTGGGGGCGGCCGCACTGTCCGGGGATTCCCGGACGTTCCGTTTGCCCGCCGCCCGAGCGGATGTGAGGGTACCTCCATGCGGGACGAACCGCTGGACCGGAAACGGTCGGGTTCGACTCGATCGCGATCCAGGCCCTCGCCCTAAGTGAGGCTGGCGTCGCCGCTTCTGGGAGCCAGGGGCGTCGTTCAAGCACCGGCCCCCGTCTCTGCCATCGTCCGCATCCCCGGCGGTCGCCCGGGTCCAACGCCCGCCTCCCCTCATACGGCGGTCCAGTGCCAATCCGCGGTGCCACGCATGATCGCGACGTTCTGCCCCCACCCCCACTCATCACGAAGCGTTATCGGACGCCTTCGCGTTCACTCGCGCCGACGCCACGCGACCCCGCAAGAGCAGCGATTCCGCCTCGTGGATGGCGATCGGGACGATCCGGCCGATCCAATCGTCGGCACGCTCCCCGCTGGGGAGGTCGAAGGCGACGATGAGGTCCGTCGCGGTCCGACCGGTGAGCTGGATCGTCTCCGCCTCGGCCGGTACCGTCGCCAGGGTCCGTCCATGGACCGTGAGCCCAAGCCCCCCCGCCCCGTCACGGGCGGATCGGCGGCTCGACTTGGCACTGATCTGCTCAACGAAGACCGGAACCGTTCGCCCCACCTGTTCGCGGTGAACCGCCGCACTGACTTCCGATTGGAGGGCGAGGAGCTCGTTGTTCCGCCGACGCTTGACGGCCTCGGGCACGTCGTCCGGGAACCGTTCGATCGCCGTCGTCCCCGGGCGCGGCGAGTACTTGAAGATGAAGTTGTTCTTGAACGGCACCTGCCTCAGGAGGGCCTTGGTGGCGGCGAAATCCTCGTCCGTCTCGGTGGGAAACCCGACGATGATGTCGCCGCTGATGGCGACATCGGGCAGGGCCGACCGGGCCCGATCCACGAACGCCAGGTACTCCTCCACCGTGTAGCCGCGATTCATCAGCTTCAGAATGCGGTTGGATCCCGACTGGGCCGGCACGTGCAGGTAGCGGCAGATCCGCGGGCATGCCCGCATCGTGTCCAGAATGTCGTCGCCGAAATCGCGCGGGTAGCTGGTGACGAATCGGAGTCGGCGAATGGCCGGAACCTCGTCGTGGATCCGCCGAAGCAAGTCCGCAAAGGTCGTGGTGCGGCGGGCGTCCGAAGCGGGTTCCGATGCCCGTCCCGGGCGGAACGCCGCACCGCCCGGTCCGACCTGCGGGGCTTCCTGACCGTCCACCGTCAAGGCCATCCCGTGGACATACCGGTAGTGGTTGACGGTTTGGCCGAGGAGCGTCACCTCGATCACACCGCGCTCCGCCAGCATCCGGCACTCGTCGACAATCGCATCGGGTGTGCGGTGGACCTCCGCTCCGCGGGTCTGCGGGACCACGCAGTAGGTGCAGAACTTGTTGCATCCACGGGTGATGCGCACGTACGCCGCCCGCCCCCCCGCCGGCGCACCGTCGGGGTCGAATGCACGCGAGAGATCGAGGAACTCGAGGTTGTCTTCGGCGGCCGACAACGTCGCGGTGCGCCGGCTGCGGCTTCCTTGGAGCGCGATCCGGTCGGCGATCTCGACCACCTGCTGGCGCAGCGCGTTGTCCAACATCGCCGGCAAACGATCGAGCTCCCCGGGTCCGCAGAGCAGGTCGATCTGGGGATGCCGCCGGATCATGTCGGCCCCATCGCGTTCCGCCATGCAGCCGATCACCGCCAGCACCAGTTGCTCGCCCTCGCGCTTGCGAAGCCCCGCCAGCCCGATTCGGCTATAGGCCTTGTTCTCCGCCTGTTCCCGCACCGAGCAGGTGTTGTACACCAGCACTTGGGCTGCTTCGGGCCGATCCACGAAGCGATAGCCCATGACCGCGAGTTGGCCCCGAACGAGCTCGCTGTCGAGCTCGTTCATCTGGCAGCCGAACGTCTCCAGAAAGACAGCGGGGCCGGATGGGGATGAGGATTCGGATACGCGGCTCACGGCGGGGATGGTAGCCCGGAGGGGTGTCGGTTCGACACCGGTGCGCCAACCTCGGCGACTCCCCTGCCGGTCCGAAATTCCACCTGCGCGGCCACGGCGGCCGATCTCCGTCTACATGCTCCGCGCCAGCCACGGCCTCGCGTTGATGGTCCTCGCGCTCCTCGTGATCGGCGTGGTCATGGTGAACTCCGCCGGCCTGAGCGTCGATCCGGACCACCCCGTCACCATCCAGCGCATCGTGTTGGGTTCCAACGTGGCCTTGGCCGCCCTCGCCATGGGGATGCTGCTGCTTGGCTCGTGCATTCCGATCGACCGGCTCTACACGGCCCGCGGCGGTCTCTCGCCGGTTCCTTGGCTCGTCGTCGCGATGATCGTGGCCTTGCTCGCCGTCCATGTGCCGGGGCTCGGCCGCGAGGTCAACGGCGCCCGGCGGTGGATCATGCTGGGCCCGATGAGCTTCCAACCCAGCGAGCTCGTGAAGTGGGCACTGCCGGTCGTGATCGCCTGGTACTGCTGCCGGCGAACGGGCGTCCTGCGGAGCTTCCGCGCGGGCTTCGTGCCCCCGATCGCACTCGCCTGCCTTCTCTGCGGCCTCATCGCCATGGAGGATCTGGGCACCGCGGCGCTGATCTTCGTGGTGTGCCTCGTGATGCTCGTGGCGGCAGGTTGTCGGCTCTCGCATGTCGCGCTGCTGACGGCGCCAGCGCTCCTGGCCTTCGCCGGCCTCGTCGCCAGCAGCGACTATCGCACCAAACGCGTCCTGGCCTACCTGAACCCGTTCGATGATCCGCAGGGCATCGGCTACCACATCATCCAGTCGATGACCGCGGTCGCCGGGGGCGGGCTTGCCGGGCGCGGGCTTGGCAACAGCATCCAGAAGTTCGCCTACCTTCCCGAGGACACCACCGACTTCATCTTCGCCATCGTGTGCGAAGAGCTCGGACTCGTCGGGGCCCTGATGGTGATCTCGATCTACGCGGCCCTGCTGCTGTGCGGCCTCTCGATCGTCAAGCAGGCGCGAAGCGGCTTTGCTCGCCTGCTCGGCCTCGGCATCCTGATGACCATCGGGCTTCAGGCCGCGATCAACATCGCGGTGGTCACCGGCCTTGCCCCCACCAAGGGCATCGCCCTTCCGTTGCTGTCGAAGGGCGGAACGGGATGGCTGCTCACCGCATTCGCGGTCGGCCTCCTGATCTCCATGGATCGAACCACGAACCGCCTCGAGGCGCCATCGGACTCGACTCCGGAACCAGTGGACGCCATGGACGACCTCCCGGACTTCCAGGCGACGCCGAGCCTCACATGAACCTGTCGCTGGCTGGTCAACCGAGCCGCCGCCACGAATCCGACCGCCAAGCCGATCACTCGATCCCGTTGCCGGCGGCCACCGTGGTGTTGGCCGGCGGCGGATCCGGTGGCCACATCAGTCCGGGGCTCGCCATCGCCGAACGGCTCATCGAGCGCTCGGCCCGTTCCCGTGCGGTCTTCGCCTGCTCGGAGCGGGCCATCGATGCCGACATGCTTCGGGCGGCGGACGCCGAGTTCTTTCCGATCCCGGCGGCGCCGGCCTCGCTTCACCCCAGGCGGCTCGTGCGCTTTCTCGCCCGCTACAGTCGTGCCCGTCGCACCGCCGCCGAGGTGCTGCGAACCATCGATCCGAACCACGTGGTCGCGTTGGGTGGATTCGTGGCCGCACCGGTCGTGGGGGCGGCGGTGCGGCTTGGCGTGCCGGTGACCCTTGTGAACCTCGATGCCCAACCGGGCCGTGCCAACCGGTGGATGGCGCGGCAGGCGACGCGGGTCCTGTCGGCGGTGGAGACCCCGTCCGCCCCCGCGTTCGCCCGGCGCATCGAGCGCATCGTGGGGATGCCGCTGCGCCGGATCGCGCTGGCGCCGGCCGAGCCCGGCGAGTGCCGGCGGCAGCTTGGGCTCGACCCGCAGCGCCCAACGCTCCTGGTGACGGGCGCGTCCCAAGGCGCCACCAGCTTGAACCGTTTGCTCCTGGCGATT